>NZ_VBVZ01000284.1 GCF_005863185.1 Pseudomonas edaphica | reverse complement strand
GGTGTCGTGGGCGAACTCACTGGCATGGCGTGAAACCCACTCACGGGCCATGGTCTCGAGCTGGGCAGGGGTTGGCTCGGCGTCTTCGTGCAGGCGGCAGTAGCGTTCGATCTGGCACACTTGCTCGCCCATGCGCGCACCGAACAAGGCATGTTCATCGGTAAAGGAAATGCCGATACGGTAGCCATTTTCGACTTTGCGACACCAGGCTACATAGCCCGGATAACGGGCGCTGGCACCCAGTGACGGGATGCGCAGATCAACCGCCGTGCCCTGGCGCCAGGCACGCGGGCAATTGCAGGCGACGCCGCCCAGGCCGATAGTGTGCAGGCGTTGGCGGGGAATAGCTGGGGCGGGACGTTGGATTAACTCGACAGCGACATCATCAGGGTGAGGTAAAAAACGACCCATGTACACGGACTCCGAGCACCGTCCAATTGACGGCAGTGGCAGCAGTATAGTGAAGGAACTGGAATTGACCGACCTGGATATTGACCAGCAATTGCTGGGATTGCCAGGTATTTCGCTGCTGGTGTTTACCAGCGTGGGCTGTTCCAGTTGCCGTTGGGCACGCCAGCAACTGCCCGGCTGGACGTTGCCGGTCGAGCGCGTGTGCTGGGTGGATGCCGGGCACAACGGCGGGGCGGTTGAGCGCTACCAGATCTTTCATTTGCCCGCGTTGTTCCTCGTGTGCGAGGGTCAATTCCTTGGGCAATTACAGGCGCGTCTTACCCGGCCCGACCTTGCGGACGCGATTAATCAAGCACTTACCCGTACTCCAGAGGATCTGCCATGACAGCACAGTCGCCCCGCATTGGCATTATCGGCACCGGCGCCATCGGTGGTTTTTACGGCCTGATGCTGGCGCGTGCCGGGTTCGATGTGCACTTTCTGTTGCGCAGTGAATATGCGGCGGTCGCCGAGCATGGCCTGCACCTCAACAGTACTGTGCACGGCAAGTTGCACCTGCACCCTGTGCAGGCCTATGCCCAGGCTGCCGATATGCCGGCGTGCGACTGGCTGCTGGTCGGCACCAAATCCACCGGCAACGTGGAGCTGGCCCCAACCCTTGCCCAGGTCGCCGCACCGGGCGCCAAGGTAGTGCTCCTGCAAAACGGCCTCGATGTTGAAGACAGCCTGCGCGAACACCTGCCATCGTCGCTGCACCTGTTGGGCGGCTTGTGTTACATCGGCGTGCATCGTTCCGGGCCGGGTGTCGTCGAGCATCAGGCGTTGGGCCGGGTGAATCTTGGCTATCACAGTGGCACGGCGGCCAACGATGAGGCGCAGCAGAAGGCCATTGTCGAGGAGGGCGCCGCGCTGTTTCACCAGGCTGGCATCGAGTCCCAGGCCATGGCCAATGTGCACCAGGCCCGCTGGCATAAATTGGTCTGGAATGTGCCGTTCAATGGCCTCTCGGTATTGCTGGGCACCGGCACCAGCGCGATGATGGCCGATGAGTCCAGCCGCGAACTGATCCAGGCCCTGATGACTGAAGTGGTGAAGGGCGCCCACGCCTGTGGCCATGAAATTCCCGGCAGTTACGTCGAGCAAATGCTCACCATGACCGACACTATGGCTGACTACCTGCCCAGCATGTACCACGACCACGTGCACAAACGCCCGCTGGAACTGGCGGCGATCTACGCCCGGCCATTGGCCGCTGCCAAAGCGGCGGGCTGTGAATTGCCACGCATGCAGGCGCTCTACCAGGCCTTGAGTTTTATTGATCGGCGCAATCGCTGAATTGGGGAGAAACACTATGGCGAAAGGATTGGGCGACAAACTGGTGCTGGCGATTTCGTCGCGGGCATTGTTCGACCTGAGCGACAGCCACAAGATCTACCTGAACGAAGGGGTGGAGGCGTATCGCAAATACCAGATCGAACACGAGGAAGAAACCCTCGAACCCGGCGACGCCTTCCCGCTGGTCAAAAAGCTCCTTAGCCTTAACGCCAGCCTCGGGCGTGCCCGCGTCGAAGTGGTGCTGGTGTCACGCAACAGCGCCGACACCGGTTTGCGCGTGTTCAATTCGATCCAGCATTACGGCCTGGATATTTCCCGCGCCGCTTTCGTAGGAGGGCGTAGTCCATATCCTTATTTGGCCGCGTTTGGTTGCCATTTGTTTTTGTCGACCCACGCTGAAGATGTGCGCAGCGCCCTGGATGCTGGTTTTGCTGCGGCGACGATTCTGTCCGGCGGCGCGCGCCGGGCATCGAGTGAAGAACTGCGCATTGCATTCGACGGCGATGCGGTGCTGTTTTCCGATGAGTCGGAGCGCGTGTATCAGGTCGGTGGGATAGAGGCGTTTCATGCCAGCGAGCGCGAGTCGGCACGCGAGCCTTTGCACGGCGGTCCGTTCAAGGGCTTCCTGGCGGCGCTCAACCTGTTGCAGCGCGAGTTCGCGGACGACGCCTGCCCGATCCGCACCGCCCTGGTCACCGCGCGTTCGGCGCCGTCCCATGAGCGGGTGATTCGCACCTTGCGCGAATGGGACATCCGCCTGGATGAGTCACTGTTCCTTGGCGGCCTGGAAAAATCCGCGTTCCTGGAAGCGTTCGCCGCCGATGTGTTTTTCGATGACCAGGCCGGTCATTGTGAGAAAGCCAGGGAGGTGGTAACCACCGGGCATGTGCCCCATGGCATCAGCAATGAGTTGAAAATCCAGACCGAGAGCTAGCTGCTAAGCTCAATCAATCCCCGCCATCCTGGCAGTCCAGGAGGTTCTATGATTCGTTCGATGTTGTATGCCACGGACCTCGGTCTGTATGCGCCGTATGTCATGCAACATGCGCTGGCGCTGGCCCGGACGTTCAAGGCGGATTTGTATGTGATTCATGTGGTCGAGCCGATCGGGTTGTTCGCCGAATCGGTGTTGCAAAGCTACCTTGATGAGAAGGCCCTGAGTGAATGGCAGAGCCAGGGCCTGAACACGGTGATGGCGACCATTGAGCAACGGGTG
This sequence comes from Pseudomonas edaphica, assembly GCF_005863185.1. Taxonomy (GTDB): domain Bacteria; phylum Pseudomonadota; class Gammaproteobacteria; order Pseudomonadales; family Pseudomonadaceae; genus Aquipseudomonas; species Aquipseudomonas edaphica. The sequence goes on along the minus strand of NZ_VBVZ01000284.1, from coordinate 4,862 downwards.
CTCGACAGTTTTCGCGAGGAGTTGGGGGAGGGCGAGCAAGACCTGCAGTTGATTCGCTCGGTGCGCGTGATCCAGGGGGACCCGTGCGAGGTGATTCTCGACCAACTGCGTAAACTTTCCGTTGACCTGTTGATCGTAGGTAGTCATAGCCACACAACCGCGACCGCCACACCGCTTGGGCGCACGGCGGCGCGGGTACTGCAACTGGCCACAGTGCCGGTTTACATGGTGCCGTCGCTGCAGCGTCGACGCACTGATGACACGTGATGGGTAAAAACGATAAAAAGTTCTAGATTTATCTGTCTGACCTTTAATATAGTTATATACCGTCGCTGATACCCGTGGCGTCTATCCGCTTTGAGGGACATATATGAAGCTTCAACAACTGCGCTACATCTGGGAAGTGGCGCACCACGACCTCAACGTTTCCGCTACCGCTCAAAGCCTTTACACCTCGCAACCCGGTATCAGCAAGCAGATCCGCCTGCTCGAAGACGAGCTGGGCGTCGAAGTATTCGCGCGCAGCGGCAAACACCTGACCCGTGTGACCCCGGCCGGTGAGCGCATTATCACCACCGCCGGCGAGATCCTGCGCAAAGTCGAAAGCATCAAGCAGATCGCCCAGGAATTCTCCAACGAGAAGAAAGGCACCCTGTCGATCGCCACCACCCACACCCAGGCGCGTTATGCCTTGCCGCCGGTGATCCGCGATTTCATCAAGCAATACCCCGATGTGGCCCTGCACATGCACCAGGGTTCGCCGATGCAGATCGCCGAGATGGCTGCTGACGGCACCGTCGATTTTGCCATCGCCACCGAAGCCCTTGAGCTGTTCGGCGACCTGGTGATGATGCCGTGCTACCGCTGGAACCGTTGCGTGGTCGTGCCCCAGGGCCACCCGTTGGCCAAGCTGCCGAAGCTGACCCTCGAAGCCCTGGCTGAATACCCGATCGTCACTTATGTGTTCGGCTTTACCGGCCGCTCCAAGCTCGATGAAGCCTTCAGCCATCGCGGCCTCACACCGAAAGTGGTGTTCACCGCCGCTGACGCCGACGTGATCAAGACCTACGTGCGCCTGGGCCTGGGTGTGGGTATCGTCGCCAAAATGGCGGTCGACACCAACCTCGATAAAGACCTGGTCGTGCTCGACGCCAGCGAATTGTTCGAGTCCAGCGTGACCAAGATCGGCTTCCGCCGTGGCACCTTCCTGCGTGGTTTCATGTGCGACTTCATCGAGAAGTTTGCACCGCACCTGACCCGTGAAGTCATGGCCAAGGCGATCCAGTGCCATAACAAGCAGGAACTGGAAGAGCTGTTTGACGGCGTTGAATTGCCCGTCCACTGATATTGATTATTGCAGGTGTGGCGAGGGAGCTTGCTCCCGCTCGGGTGCGTAGCGCCCGCAAGTTTTTTGGGGCTGCTACGCACCCCAGCGCACAGGAGTGGTTTATTTGGCCTCGGTAACCGTAAAGTGTTGCCGGGCGCCCGCCACCAGAATCTCCACCTCATCACCCTCGAACTTGCCCAGCAGGCTTTTGCCCAGGGGCGAGCGCGGGGTGATGACGGTCACCGGCTGGCCCACCACATCGACTTTCAAGCCTGCCGCATCCGGCGCCAGGAACAGCCACTGCTGGCGGCTGTTCTCGTCCTCCAGGCCCAGTAGCGTGCCGACCTCAATCCCGCGTTGATCATCGTAGGCGCGTAGTTGCAGGTTCTGGCACAACGCCAGCGCTTGCTTGATCTCTTCGACGCGTTTGGCTTGCCCGGCCGCGAGGTAGGAAGCTTCCAGCCCCAAGGTGTCGTACTTGTTCTCCGCGATGTTTTCTTCGTGGGTCGCGGTTTCGTAGGCGGTCTGTGCGGCACGCTGAGCGATGTCGAGGTCGACGCTGAGTTTTTCCAGAATCAACTGGTGAACGGCATGTTTATTCATGAGTGTGCTGGGTCATTCGCAAAATTGCAGGACATTCGCCTTGCTCTTTTCATTGGGCGCGTTCTGGTCTTGTTGCAGCCAGAACTGGCATTTGGGGTTGGACAGGTTGCGCGCATTGTTGCGCGCCTGGTCTAGGGTTTGTTGTTGTTCCTGCTTGCGCAGGTTCTCGGTGTATTGCTCGAACATACGGTTCGGCGGCTCCGGCGCCACGGCGGCCGGTTTGCCCATCTGTTGAACGGCTTGTTGAACCGCTTGAGCCACGGGTGCGAGGCTTTGCGGGAACAGGTAGCGCGAGACCAGCCAGGCGGTCAGCACAATGGCGATAAACCCCAGCCACAGGCCAAAGGCCACGGCAGCACTGAGCTTGAACAGCGACAACGGACGTTCAGACATGTTGGCCTCCTGGCAGGCATTGACGGCGTGGCGGCGATTGTCGCACAGCCACTGTGCAGAATAATCGCGATCAAGCCTTCTGCATCGGCGCATTTATGCGGACAATCGAGCCTTTGAATGTTGGAGCCCGGAATGAAAGCCCGCTGGGATATTTTTTGCAGCGTCGTCGACAACTACGGCGACATCGGCGTGACCTGGCGTCTGGCCCGGCAGTTGGTGGTTGAGCATGCGTGCGAAGTGCGCTTATGGGTCGACGACCTGCGCGCCTTCGAACGCATGTGCCCCGAAATCGAGGTGCAGCGCGATCAGCAATGGCAGGAAGGCGTTGAAGTGCGTCACTGGTCGGCCGACTGGCCGCAGACGCCACCCGCCGACGTTGTGATCGCCGCCTTCGCTTGCCAGTTGCCGCCCGATTATATGGAGGCCATGGCCGCGCGCGAACGCACGCCGTTGTGGATGAACCTGGATTACCTCAGCGCCGAAGACTGGGTGGTGGGTTGCCACCGTCTGCCGTCGGTGAAGTTCAAGGGCGTGCAAAAGTACTTCTTCTTTCCGGGGTTTCGTCCGGGCACGGGCGGGCTTTTGCGTGAAGGCGGGCTGTTGGAGCAGCGTCAGGCATTTCAGCATGACGGCGCAGCGCGACAACAATTCCTGCAGTCGATAGGCGTCGTTCCGGCAGCCGGTGCGCGGCTGATGTCGTTGTTTGCCTATGAAAATGCCGGGCTCGCCAGCTGGCTGGACGTGTTGGCGACGGATGGGCATGCCACTCATCTGTTGGTGCCGGAAGGCCGCATCCTCGGCGACGTGCAGCGCTGGCTCGGTGTCGAGGCGCTGGCGGTGGGCGATGTGCATCAACGCGAGGCGCTGACCGTGCAGGTGCTGCCGTTCGTGCGCCAGGAACAATATGACCGCCTGCTGTGGTGCTGCGACTTCAACGCCGTACGCGGCGAAGACTCGTTCGTACGTGCCCAATGGGCGGGGCGGCCGTTGCTGTGGCACATCTACCGCCAGGACGAAGACATCCACCTGGACAAGCTCGACGCCTTTCTGGCGCTGTACACCGCCGCGTTGTCGCCCGCCGCCAAGGTCGCTGTGGTGACCCTGTGGCAAGCCTGGAACGCTGATGGCGATATGGCACAAGCGTGGAAAATGCTCATGGAACACTGGCCGGAGGTACACCTGCACGCGCAAACCTGGTGTCTGGAACAAGGCTTGCAGGCCGATCTTGCGACGGCGCTGGTACAGTTTTATGAAAGTTGGATATGATACGCCACCTTGAATTTTGTAAATCCCATCCAAATTTCGGATATATGCAATGAAAACTGGTAAAGAACTGAAACCCGGTACAGTGATCCGTCTCGAAAACGACCCTTGGCTGGTTCAGAAAGCTGAGTTCACCAAGTCTGGTCGTAACAGCGCAATCATGAAGACCAAGCTGAAGAACCTGCTGACCGGTTACAAGACCGAGATCGTCTACAGCGCCGATGACAAACTGGACGACGTGATCCTCGACCGCAAAGAAGCGACCCTGTCCTTCATCAGCGGCGACACCTACACGTTCATGGACACCACCGACTACACCATGTACGAGCTGAACGCTGAAGATATCGAAGCCGTTCTGCCGTTCGTGGAAGAAGGCATGGAAGACGTCTGCGAAGCGATCTTCTTCGAAGACCGTCTGGTTTCCGTAGAGCTGCCGACCACCATCGTGCGTAAAGTTGCCTACACCGAAGGTTCCGCTCGCGGCGACACTTCGGGCAAGGTGATGAAGCCTGCCAAACTGGCTAACGGTACCGAGCTGCAAGTTGCTGATTTCATCGAAATCGACGACATGATCGAAATCGACACCCGTGAAGGTGGTTCGTACAAAGGTCGCGCCAAGAAGTAATTCTGGCCCAACCGTACGACAAAAAAAGCCCGACCTGGCGTCGGGCTTTTTTGTGCGCGTGTGTAAATCAGACCGTCACGTGCAGGCGCACATCGACGTTGCCACGGGTGGCGTTGGAGTACGGGCAGACCTGGTGCGCGGCGTCGACCAGGCTTTGCGCCTCGTCTTGTGCCAGGCCCGGCAGGCTGACGTGCAGGTCGATGTCCAGGCCGAAACCGCCGGGGATTTGGCCGATGCCGACGTGGGCGGTGATCGAGGCGTCATCCGGGATTTTGCGTTTTGTCTGGCTGGCGACGAATTTCAGCGCGCCGATAAAGCAGGCCGAATAGCCGGCGGCGAACAGTTGCTCGGGGTTGGTGGCCTGGCCGCCAGCGCCGCCCAATTCTTTTGGGGTGGAGAGTTTGACGTCGAGGATGTTGTCGCTGGAAACAGCGCGACCATCACGGCCGCCGGTGGCGGTGGCTACTGCGGTATAGAGCGTTTGCATGGTGTCGTCCTCTTGTGGTTTAGCGCTAAATGTTTGCGCGCTAAGTAGTTGGTGAGGCGAATATATAGCGCTAATATTTAGCGCGCAAGATAAATATAAAAATATTTGATGGGCTCAAAAAAACAAATGTGGGAGCGGGCTTGCCCGCGATGGCGGTGTGTCAG
>NZ_VBVZ01000283.1 GCF_005863185.1 Pseudomonas edaphica | reverse complement strand
GGTGGAAAGCGTGCATTGCTTCGGCACCGAACTGGGCATGGAAAACTACATCGCCGCCCGCCCGGATGTGTTCTTCACCGGCCGCGACGGCTCGATGCGCTCCAACCGGATGTTCTGCCAACTGGCCGGCCAATACGCGGTGGACCTGTTTATCGGCGCCACGCTGCAAGTGGATGGCGACGGGCATTCCAGCACCGTGACCCGTGGCCGTCTTGCCGGTTTTGGTGGCGCGCCGAACATGGGCCACGACCCACGCGGCCGCCGTCACGGTACGCCGGCCTGGCTCGATATGCGCCACGACGACGCGCCGGAGGCCTTGCTGGAACGCGGCAAAAAGCTTGTGGTGCAAATGGTCGAGACCTTCCAGGAAGGTGGCAAACCCACCTTCGTCGAAACCCTCGACGCTGTGGAGGTCGCGCGCAAAAGCGGCATGCCGCTGGCGCCGATCATGATCTACGGCGACGACGTCACTCACCTGCTCACCGAAGAAGGCATCGCCTATCTGTATAAGGCACGCTCGCTGGAAGAGCGCCAGGCGATGATCGCCGCCGTTGCAGGCGTCACCGCCATCGGCATGCGCCACAACCCCAAGGACACTGCGCGCATGCGCCGCGAAGGCTTGATCGCCTTGCCCGAAGACCTCGGCATCCGCCGCACCGACGCCACCCGCGAGCTGCTCGCCGCCAAGAGCGTGGCCGATTTGGTGGACTGGTCCGGTGGCCTGTACAACCCGCCCGCCAAGTTCAGGAGCTGGTAAATGCGCGCCCTCAAACTGCATGAACTGAGCCTCGCCGATCGCCTGGCGGATATGGCTGTGGATGCCTTGATTGATGAGGCTGACCTGTCACCCAAACCCGCATTGGTAGACCGTCGCGGCAATGGCGCCCATAGCGATTTGCACCTGGGCCTGATGCACGCCTCGGCGCTGTCGTTGTGGCCGATGTTCAAGGAAATGGCCGAAGCGGCGCTTGAGTTCGGTGAAGTGGGTTTGCCCTTGCGCGAAGCCCTCGGGCGTATCGGGCGCGAAGGTGAGCAAGCCATGCTCGCCACCACCCAAGGCGTGAATACCCATCGCGGCGCGATCTGGGCCCTCGGTTTGCTCACTGCCGCAGCGGCTCTGGAGCCACGCGCTGTCACGCTCACCGCCGCCAAACTGGCCTTGCTCAACGACCGTTTCGCCCCGCAACCGCTAAGCCATGGCGCGCAAGTCGCGCAACGCTACGGCGCACGCGGTGCCCGTGAAGAAGCGCAATTGGGCTTCCCTGCCGTGGTGCAACGCGGCCTGCCGCAGTTGCACAAAAGCCGCCGTCAAAACGCCGGTGAACAGAATGCGCGCCTGGACGCCTTGCTCGCGATCATGACCGACCTGGCCGACACCTGCGTGCTCTACCGAGCCGGCACCGAAGGCCTGCGCGCCATGCAACGCGGCGCCCAGGCGGTGCTGGACGCTGGCGGTAGCGCAAGCCTCGCCGGGCGCCGCCAACTGCACGACCTTGACCAGCAACTCCTGGCCCTGAATGCCTCCCCCGGCGGCGCCGCCGACCTGTTGGCCGCCTGCCTGTTTATCGACCGCCTCGACGGAGCGTTGTGATGGAAACCTTATCCTTTGAATTCCCCGCCGGGCAGCCGCCCAAAGGCCGTGCGCTGGTGGGTTGCGTCGGCTCCGGCGACCTGGAAGTGTTGCTGGAACCGGGCACGCCCGGCACGCTGACCATTCAAGTGCAGACTTCGGTGAATGGCGCCGAGCAACGCTGGCAGCATCTGTTCGAACGGATCTTCCAGGAGCAGACGCCACCGGCTTTGAAGATTGATATTCACGACTTCGGCGCCACCCCCGGCGTGGTGCGTTTGCGCCTGGAACAGGGTTTCGAGGAGATCGGCCATGACTGATTTACTCAACAAGCACAGCTTCGTCGAACTCGGTGCGCGGCAGCGAGCCAAGGCGTTGCTGGACAGCGGCACTTACCGCGAACTGATCGACCCGTTCCAACGCGTGATGTCGCCGTGGCTCAGCCGCCAAGGCGTTGTGCCGCAAGCGGATGACGGCGTGGTGATCGCTAAAGGCAGCATCGCCGGGTTGCCGGTGGTGATTGCTGCCATTGAAGGCAATTTCCAGGGCGGCAGCCTCGGTGAAGTGGGCGGCGCAAAAATCGCCGGTGCCCTCGAACTGGCGGCTGAAGACAACCGCAACGGTGTTCCGACCCGTGCCGTGCTGCTGCTGGAAACCGGCGGTGTGCGCTTGCAGGAAGCCAACCTTGGGCTGGCGGCGATTGCCGATATCCATGCGGCGATTGTCGACCTGCGCCAGTACCAGCCGGTCGTCGGCGTGGTGGCGGGTAGTGTTGGTTGTTTTGGTGGCATGTCCATCGCCGCCGGGTTGTGCAGTTATCTGGTGGTCACCCGCGAAGCACGCCTGGGCTTGAATGGCCCACAAGTGATCGAGCAGGAAGCGGGGCTGGAAGAGTACGACTCCCGCGACCGGCCGTTTATCTGGAGCCTTACCGGCGGCGAGCAGCGCTTCAACAGCGGCCTGGCCGACCGTTATGTGGCGGACGATGTGGCGCAGATCCAACAGACCGTCAGCGCCTTGCTGCAACAGGGTTTGCCCGAGCAACAGCGTAGCCGTCAGATCGATTTCTACCTGGCGCGCCTCACTGAGCTGGACGCTGCGCCGCAAATAGACCCCGCGACGGTGCGCGACCTGTATCAAGGAGAACGTCCATGAGAGGCTTGCAGTGGTTCAACGCATTGAGCGTCGGCGCAACGCCTGTCGAAGGGTTGCCCGACTCATTGAAGGTTGCAGACGGCGTAGTGGGTGAACAGGCCGTGCGCTTTATTGCCGTGGTCACCGATGCGCAAAATCGTTTCCCGCGTGCGCGCAACGGCGAAGTCGGTTTACTGGAGGGCTGGGGTCTTGCCAAGGCTGTCGACGAAGCCATCGAGAAGGGCGACAAACGCCCCATCATCGCTATCGTCGATGTACCCAGCCAAGCCTACGGCCGTCGCGAGGAAGCCCTGGGCATCCATCAGGCCCTGGCCGCCGCCGCCGACAGCTATGCCCGCGCTCGCTTGGCCGGGCACCCGGTGATTGCGCTGCTGGTGGGCAAAGCCATGTCCGGAGCGTTTCTCGCTCACGGCTATCAGGCCAACCGCATGATCGCCCTGCGTGACCCTGGCGTGATGGTGCACGCCATGGGCAAAGCCTCGGCGGCGCGAGTGACCTTGCGCAGTGTTGAAGAACTCGAAGCCTTGGCCGCCAGCGTGCCGCCCATGGCTTATGACATCGACAGCTACGCCAGCCTCGGTTTGCTCTGGGAAACCCTGTCGGTCAGCCAGATTGAGCAGCCCACGGCGGACGACGTGACGCGGGTCAGCGATTGCCTGTTGCACGCCATTCAAGATATCCACAGCTCTGATCTGAAAGGGCGCCTGGGTGCGAGCAATCGCGCAGCTTCCAGCCATGTACGCCAACTGCTGCAGGAGCAATGGTGAACGCCCACGACTTGCTCTGGGGCATGACCCCGGTGCAGCTGCCCGCTGACGCGCCAGCCTGGGTACGCGCCGCGATCAGCGCCGGTCACCCGGTGGTGGTGCGTCGCGCCCTGGCCGAGCCGGGTTACGTGGCCGTCGGTGTGCGCGGGCGCTTGCGTGAGCAGCGGTTTGCGGCGGTGATGCCGCTCGTGGCCGTGCAACGACGTGTGGTGCCACAAGATTTGCGCAGCGCGGTTTCGCCACGGGATTTACCGGCGTTAAGCGCGCTCGATCAATTGCGCCCGGTGCTGGCGCAGCAAGACTGGGGCGTCACCGGCAGTGCGGGTTTCGAGTTGGCAAGCGGGATTGAAGCGCTGCACGCCAAGAGCGATCTGGATTTGATCCTGCGCACGCCCGAGCCACTTGAGCGCAACGCCGCACGCGATCTGCTGGCGCTGTTGGACTCAGCCGAATGCACCGTCGACCTGCAACTGCAAACCCCGTTTGGCGCTGTCGCCTTGCGTGAGTGGGCTGGCGAATCACGCCGTGTGCTGCTTAAAACCACCCACGGTGCGCACCTGGTACTCGACCCTTGGCAGGCTGTGGCATGAGCAGCCTTCTGGTATTTCCGGGGCAGGGTGCCCAGCGCGCGGGCATGCTCCAAGCGTTGCCTGCTCAGGTCCTGGAAGAAGCCAGCGATGCATTGGGCGAAGACGTAAGCCAGCTCGATTCAGCCCAAGCCCTGGCCAACACACGCGCCGTGCAACTCTGCCTGTTGATTACGGGTGTGGCCCATGCGCGCCAATTGCAACACACACCCGATTACGTGGCGGGTTTGTCCATCGGCGCCTACCCGGCCGCCGTCATCGCCGGTGCGCTGGAGTTTGCTGACGCGGTAAAGCTGGTGAGCCTGCGCGGCGAACTGATGCAAAACGCTTATCCACAAGGCTTTGGTATGACCGCGATCATCGGCCCGCAGTTATCCACAGTCGAAACGCTGCTGGCCGAAATCCACAGCGCGCAAACCCCGGTGTACTTGGCCAACATCAACGCCGACAACCAGACCGTCATCGCCGGCAGTGATGAAGCCATGCAGCGTGTCGCGCAACGCATCAAAGGCAACGGCGTGGCCAAGCGCCTGGCCGTGAGCGTGCCATCCCATTGCATGCTGCTGAACGAACCCGCCGAAGCATTGGCGCAGGCGTTTGTAACGCTCAAGGCGCCGCGCATCACCTACCTGAGCAGCACCCGCGCGCGGCCTATCCACAACCCCGAGCAACTGCGCGACGACCTGGCCTTCAACATGTGCCGCATCGTCGACTGGCGCGGCACCGTGCAAAGCGCTTACGAGCGCGGTGTGCGCCTGCAAATCGAACTGCCGCCTGGCGCGGTACTCACCGGTCTGTCCCGGCGTGTCTTCGAACAAGGCAGCGTAATCGCCTATGAAGGCGCACGCCTGGACACCTTGCAGATCCTGCTGCAAGAGGAGGAGCGCCGCCACCGATAAAGCACCACCCAAGGCTTTCGAAGCACAAAAACAACAATTTCGATGAAGCACTTTGAGGACAACAACCATGATTATTTACGGTGTGGCGTTTCTGGCGCTGTGTACGTTGATCGGCCTGTTTATCGGTGAGTTGCTGGGCAAATGGATGGGGATCCCGGCCAACGTCGGCGGGGTGGGTATCGCTATGTTGCTGTTGATCGGCCTGGGCAGTTACCTCAGCAAACGTGGGCTGTTTACCGGCAAGTCGGAGCAGGGCGTGAGCTTCTGGGCGGCGGTGTATATCCCGATTGTGGTAGCGATGGCGGCCCAACAAAACGTGTACGGCGCGATCAAGGGCGGGCCGATGGCGATTCTGGCCGGCACGCTCGCCGTAGTGCTGGGGTTTGCCCTGGTACCGGTGTTGGTGCGCATCGGTAACCGTGAGCCAGTTGCGGCTGTTCCCACTAAAGAAGCCGGGTGATCGCCATGTACGAATCCATGATGAAAGTGATCACCGGCTACGGCTTGATCAGTGGTTTTGCCGTGATCGGCCTGACCATGTGGGTGTCCTATTGGATCTCCGACACCTTTACCAAAGGCCGCCTGCACGGTTCGGCCATCGCCATTTTGCTCGGGCTGGTGCTGTCGTATGTGGGCGGCGCGTTTACCGGCGGCGCCAAGGGCGTGGTGGATATTCCGTTGCTGTCGGGCATCGGCCTGCTGGGCGGTGCGATGCTGCGCGACTTTGCCATTGTTGCCACGGCGTTTGGTGTGAGTGTGGATGAACTCAGGCGCGCCGGTTACGTGGGCGTGCTGGCGCTGTTTGTCGGCGTGGGTTCCTCGTTCGTGGCTGGCGTCGGAGTGGCGATGGCGTTTGGTTATACCGATGCCGTGAGCCTCACCACCATTGGTGCGGGCGCCGTGACCTACATCGTTGGCCCGGTGACGGGCGCGGCGATTGGTGCCAGCTCCGAGGTCATGGCGCTGTCGATTGCCGCCGGGTTGATCAAGGCCATCCTGGTGATGGTGATGACGCCATTTGTAGCGCCGTTGATCGGGTTGAATAACCCACGCAGTGCGGTGATTTTCGGCGGGCTGATGGGCACGTCCAGCGGCGTGGCCGGTGGTTTGGCAGCGACCGATCCGAAACTGGTGCCGTATGGTTGCCTGACGGCGGCGTTTTACACGGCGCTGGGCTGCCTGCTGGGACCGTCGTTGCTGTTTTTGCTGATGCGCGGGCTGGTGGGCTGACCTGAGCCGGCCTCATCAATGATCGTTCCCACGCTCCGCGTGGGAATGCCTCATGTGACGCTCCGCGTCACGCCTTTAAGAGCAGACGCGGAGCGTCCAGGGCTGCATTACCACGCAGAGCGTGGGAACGATCGGTGTCAGGTTTGGCGGTTGGCATACATCCGACACTCCGCCAGCAACGCCAGCAAGTTCGGATCACGCTCCTTGGCCTTCAAAAACACCACGCCAATATGCTGCTGCAACCGATACCGCGGTTGCAGCGGTATGAGCTTCACGCGGTTCTCATACACCGCCGCAATCCTTCCCGGCAGCAACGCATAACCCACGCCTGAACTGACCATGCTCAGCAGCGTGAAAATGTCGTTCACCTGCATCGCCACCTTCGGCTCAAACCCCGCCTGCTTGAACACCCGATTGCCGTCCTGATGGGTGGCGAAGCCTTGGGTGAGGGTAATGAAAGTAGCGTCGCGCACATCCGCCAGGTCGATTTGCTGTTCACGGTCGAAGGGTGAATCGGCTGGAGTGGCGAGGAAGATGTCGTCGGAAAACAGCGCGATCTGTTCGCAGTCGGGGTCGTTGGCGTGGTCGTCGAGGGAGATGAGGATCGCGTCGACTTCCATGTTCTTGAGTTTGTAGAGCAAGTCAAAGTTGGAACCCAGGATCAGGTCGATATTGAGTTCGCTGCGCCTGATTTTAAGGCCCATGATCAATTGCGGCACGGTTTTGACCGTCAGCGAATACAGCGAGCCCAGCTTGAAGCGCTCGGCGGAAAACCCGGCGGCTTCGCGGGTCAGGCGCACGCTGTCGACCACATCGGCGACCAGTTTCTGCGCGCGTTCTTCGAGCACGTAGGCACTTTCCAGCGGCGTGAGGTTGCGCCCTTCATGCTTGAACAGCGGGCAGCGCAGCGCGTTTTCCAGGGAGTGGATGGCGCGGTGTACGCTGACGTTGCTGGTTTGCAGCTCGGCAGCGGCGCGGGCCAGGTTGCCGGTGCGCATGAATGCCAGGAAGATTTCCAGTTTCTTGAGGGTGAATTCTTCGTCGATCAGCATGGCCGTGGCTCGGGTTCGAATGCTGTCGATTGTGCCCCTAAAACCCGTTCACTCCCAGCGATGCGCTGCACAGGCCCAGCACCAGGCGGGTGTACCGAAGGGAACAGGTACAGCCCGCGCACGGTCACAATCGCACCCGGCAAGCCATGCAGGTGGCGATATTGGGGCCGGGCCATGGAGATTGCCGTATGTGGGAGCTGGCTTGCCTGCGATGAGGTCTGTCAATTATTGAATGATGGGCTGACACACCGCTATCGCAGGCAAGCTAGCTCCCACAGGACTCAGTGAGTGATCCATCGGCACGGGGTCGTTGGGCAAAGGCAGAAATGCGTGTTACCTGTAACAGTGCCGGTAGCGTCACAATGGTCCTGGCACAACCATGTGGTAACGGTTATTCGAGGTGAGTGACACATGTATCACGGGGAACGATTCAACGCCTGGAGCCATTTGGCCGGGGCGGTCGCCGCGTTTGTCGGCGCAGTGTGGATGTTGGTGGTGGCGAGCCTGGACGGCAGCCCCTGGAAGATCGTCAGCGTGGCGATTTATGGTTTTACCCTGCTGGTGCTGTAC
>NZ_VBVZ01000282.1 GCF_005863185.1 Pseudomonas edaphica | reverse complement strand
TCCATGGACCGTGAAAACGTCGCGCAGTGCCACCCTGCGCTGAACAGGCGCCCGCCGCAGGCGGTCGGGCGCCGCGCATTACGTCAGCGCTTGGCTGCTTTGTCGGGGTCGGCTGAGCGACGCAGGAACGCTTGCGTCAGTTCCGGTAAGTGCTCCAGCAGCCACTCGGCCATGGCGATTTCCTGCGGCAGGATCTTTTCGCAGGCCGCTAGAGTTTCCGAATCACCGGCCTCTTTCGCAGCGGCGATAAGCGCCGTGTAGCTGGCAATTTCCATGTTTTCGAAGACGTAACCGGCCATCGCGCCCTTGATGACTTCGTCACTCATCAGTGAGCCACCGACTGCCTGGCCGAACGCCATCAGCTTGCCCCCCATGTCTTTCAGGGTCGATGAGCTGCCGCCCAGACGCGCCAGGCACTGGTCAATAAGTTGCTGCTGGCCGAGAGTTTCCTCAATGTGCTGGTCGATCCGTGCCTTGAGCTGGGGGTAATGTTCCAGGCGCTCGGATTGCGCCTTGAGCATTTTTTCGGCCTGCTGCTCCATCGCATGGGCATCACGTAGCCAATCAAGCAGGTTTTCCTGTGGAGTCGCCATGTCGTTAGTCCTCTTGATAAAAAATGGCAGGCGCCGCACGCCCGAAAGCGTGCGGCTGCCAAGCTTCAAATTTCGGGTTTAGGTTGCATTCCCGAGCCCAGGTCAGCGCCGGTAACGGGGTCGCTCGTCGCGTCCGAGGCGGTGCGGATTTTCATCGCGCTCAATGTCGCTTCGTCATCGGCATCCAGTTGCACAGTGGCCAAGCCATCACCACCGTCGACCGCCGGTTGCGGGCTTTCCACGAACTCCCACTCTTCGCCCTGGTTCCACGGGCCACGCATACTTTCCGCGCCTTGGGACATGTTGTAATAAACCTGCGTGAATTCCTGCATGCCCGGCAGCTTGCCTTGAGGGAAGTTCGGCTGGATCGAATGCAGCGCCTTTTCAAAAGACAATTGATGCGCGATTTCCCGCGTCATCAAAAAGCCCAGCGCCTCTTTTACGCCCGGATCATCCGTGACATTCATCAGCCGCTCGTAGACGATTTTGGCGCGGGCTTCGGCCGCGATATTGGAGCGCATGTCCGCGGTGGGCTCACCGATAGTGTCGATATAGGCCGCTGTCCAGGGCACGCCCGCAGAGTTGGTTAATGGAGCACCGGCACCGTACAGCAGGCTGGTGATGTGAGAGTCATTGCCGGCGCCGTTAAGGGAGCGATACAGCTCGCCCTCCCCTTCCACACCTTCGGCCATGCGCCCCTTGGCGCCCTTGTTGAGCATCACGATGATGGACCCGACGATCTCCAGATGGCTGAGCTCTTCGGTGGCGATGTCCATCAGCAGATCCTTGCGGCCCGGATCGTCTTCAGCCAAGGCCTGGGTGAAGTAGCGGGACGCTGCCGCCAGCTCCCCTTGAGCGCCGCCAAACTGTTCCAGCAACAGGTTGGCCAGGCCCGGATTAGGCTCGGCCACACGTACGGTGTATTGAAGTCGCTTGTTATGTAGAAACATGAACAAATCTCCTCAGGCTTAAGAAGGGGCAGCGCCCGGTTGGAGCGCTGCCTACCTTTTTGTGAGGCGCCTCCCTGTTGATAAATTTCAAAATAAACCTTTGCTGCGCGACCAGCGGTCGAGTGCTGCGCATCAAGCGAAACCGTGGCCCAGAGCATTTGTAGGCTCACTTCCCGTCGTCGTTCTGCGGGCAAGGAACGGTGTCTATCCCAGGGGTGCCGTTGGGCGGAAGCGTGACACCCTGATTTTTTCCACCGTCTGGCTCCTCAGGCGCCCGTTCAGGTGATGTGTCATCGGGGTGGTCCCAGTCAGTTGTTGCGTTCGGATCTTCGTTGCGCCCGGCCGTTCCCAGGACGCAACCATCCTCATTCGGCTCAGGCGATTTTTCCGGCGGCAGGTCTTGACCATTGGATGAGTCATGATTCATAGCAAGCTTCTCCTGTGTACACGTATGAAACCATTTGGTATCGCCCAGCAGTTTGCGGTGCCATGTAAAAGACGAACGGCCAGGTATTCCCGACGTGCCGACTTAAAAGTGCAAGCTTCAGCGAAAAGTATGGGTGAGGCCAACTAAGCGAAGCGGAGCGATCGGTGGCTGCCATCAAATTAATATCTAGCGCCCTCTCAGAATCGGCACTCTGTGAGATACGTATTATTAACTACCGCCTGTCGCCTTCCGGTAAAATTCTTAAAACATTTTTTCGCCGACCGACATCCCAGTAAATGCCCATTGCAGAAAATGGGAAACTAACGAAGCGCTACCTTAGTAAATGGAGAACTCTCATGACTCCAGCCAACAAAAATCCAGGTAACTTTGCTAACGACCGCGAAAAAGCTTCCGAAGCCGGGAAAAAAGGCGGCCAATCATCGGGCGGAAACTTTGCCAATGACCGCGAGAAAGCGTCTGAAGCAGAACGCAAGGGCAGTCAACACAGCCATGGCGGCGGCCGAAAGTCGGGATCTTAGTGCTCATACAGAGGGCGGCCTCGCCGCCCTTTGAGGCTCGTTTCGGCGTGCTCATAACAGCGGCGTAACCGGATATACCGGCGCCGTCGATAGCTCCTTATCGATCGCTTGACCGAAACAAACCGGGTGACTGTCGGCGAGAAGCAGCACTTCTGTACTATTCGGAGCACCGTTGCCCCCTGCTCGGCAGCCTATTTTGACGTAAACTCAAGGCCAATAATATAACCACGCCTACGGCCCCATCTTTATATTAAAACTTCCTTGGCGCTGATGAAAATCAGGAACTTAAACCAGGAGATCGGCAGTAAGGAGATACCATGTCAAACACTACCCATCTCGGTCAATGCGCTTGCGCTACTTGTCAGTGCGACGCCTTGGCAGACCATCAACGGGACGGAAAGCGCTACTGCAGTCAAGCGTGTGCCAACCTGCACCCACACGGGCAACCTTGCCCGGCCGCTGACTGCCATTGCGAATCGAGCGTCACCCTCCATGAGCGTGCCATAAGCGACAGCCAGCTCGATGAAGCTATCGAAGAAACGTTCCCCGCCAGTGATCCTATTTCCCCTTAGTTTTTTTAGCGCAGATTTCAATCTGCCGGACAGCACTTTCACGGGTTCTCCCGGCTTTCTTCCAACAACAGGTCAACCACTGCTTGCCCGCCTTGCAGTCCGGGCGAAGACTGTGCACTAAAGACGCGCAGTTGACGCTCGGCGCTGCTGCCGTCGCGCAGCATTTGCCGTGCGTGGTCGAACACGACGTCTTCTCCCAACACACGGGCGGTTTCGCCGAATTGCTGCTCAGCCAGAATCAGCCACTGCTCAAGTGATATTGCCTCGGTGTCCGGAGCCAGCGTGAAGCACCCATGATGTCCGCAACGACGAGCGCGAATGCGATTTTCCTTAAGCAGCCAAAGACGTTCAAGGCTGTATTGGCTGCCGGGTGTCGGCATCTGGCAGGCGTGTTTGATCATGATCCGGAACAGTCCCGCCAGGACCAACGCGTCGCTCAATCGCGGGCACGCGTCGGTCATGCGCAACTCGAGCGTCGGGTAGCTCAACGAGGGCCGGCAACCCCACCAGACATTTGCATCCTTTGCCAGCGCCCCGCTACGTTTCAATAAGCCCAGGTATTGCTCGAAGCTCTGCTCATCCGATAGAAACTCAGGGATACCCATGCGCGGCCACTCATCGCAGACTACTTGCCGATAACTGCAATACCCACTGGGCTGACCCTGCCACAACGGCGATGAAACGCTAAGAGCCAGCAGCATCGGCAACCAGGGCAACACCTCGTTCAGCACTGCGATTCGATCAACACCCGTCGGGATCTCTGCGTGAACATGCAGACCACTGAGCACGCTGCGCTGCGCGACGATCTGGAACTCCTCGAACAAGCGCTTAAAATGGACCTGAGGCGTAGCACGTTGCGCCCGCCAATCGGCCAATGGGTGTACGCCGCTGCATATAAACCCCAGTCCATATCCGGCCAACGCCTGGCTCAACTCGCGGCGCACCCGGCCCAGGTAAGTGGCCGCCTCTGCGGCGTCGTCAAACACTGGAGACGCCACTTCGACCTGGCCCTGCAACATCTCATAAGAGAAGCCATCGCCGATGACCTCGCGGCACGCCGCAAGCACATGAGCTGGCGGCTCGGCGAGCATTCGCCGACTGCGCAGATCTGTAATGAAATATTCTTCTTCAATGCCAAAGCGCTGAGTGCGATCCATACGCAGTCAACTCAGTCGAGTAACGGAAAGCGCCACCGCTGCGATGCGTTCGACGCGCTCGTACCCTGGTTTTTCCAGCTCTTCGCCAAACACGTCCGGGTCAAGCTCATGGTAGGTCCAGCCAAAAGCATCGCTACTCAACAAGCCGCGAGCGGATTCAAAGAACAAATCGCGGCCATCGACCATCGCCACCCCGGTGTAGAGCAATAAAGTGCCATCGCGTTCCAAACGGGGCAGCGCTTCGCGCAAAATGCGCAGCGACAACGCTTCGCCCAATTCACCACCACCGTGGCGGTAGGACCGCTGCTGACTGTCCTTCATGTAGGGCGGATTGGCGAGGATCAGGTCAAAGCGACCATCAACGCCGTCGAGCACATCACTGTGGTATACGCTGACGTTTGGTGCGTTGGCGAGTTCGGCGTTGACCGCACTCATGCGCAACGCCTTTGGGTTGATGTCCACCGCGAGCACCTCTGCGTCAGGCCGGGCGCGCGCCACCAGCAAGGCACCGGCGCCCGAACCGCAACCGATGTCCACGGCGCGGCGGATCGGCGCGAAGCGTTGGCGCAAGCTCTCTTCGATTACGCTGGCGAAGCGGTAAGTGTCGGGGCCGAAAAAAACCGCATCAGCGGCTTCTGTCGGAAACGCCGAATGCGCCAACAGCAACGGGCCCAGGTTCGACCACCGCACCCGGCTCCGCCAGCGGCCATGCGTCTTGACGATAATTTCAGCCTGTTGCAGTTCCTGTCGTTCGGCAGCCTCGAAAACCTCAGCATCGAAGGGCCGCGACCAACCGAATATCCCGCGCGTATCGCTAGCCGGTGCATTATCCCAACGCGCCATGACCCGTTGATGGGTCAGCGGTGTGGGCGTTATAAAGCGATAGCCCTGCGCCTGCAGGCGGCGGCCCAGATTGAGCAGTACCCGATCAGCATGCGATTGGGCCGATGACCCGGAGGGCGTTGGGCACAGTGAGTCGACCATTGGCAGGGCTCCTTGTCAGTCAGCGCAGAGCTGCGCGTAATTCGATAAAACGGCGGGTGGCAAACAAGCCGGCGGGCCGATGATGGCGGTCAGGGCCCAGCCACGGTAATAACAGGGAGAGCAGTTGCTCGCCGTCGGGCTCCAGCAGTGCCTTACGGAGTGCCTGAGTTTCAGGGTCATCCAACATTTGCGTGTTTGCGTCCAGCGATACGGGCCGCGCCGGGCGCGCGTGCGCAGTACTTTTTGCATCACGCCAGTCACCGGCGATCCAGTCCCGCAGCAATTGTTTTTCATAACCGCTGAACACGCCGAACATGGCGGCACCCGCGCCTTCGATCAATTGCCAGAAACGACTGTCTTCAGGGGCGCGGTTGCGCTTGATCCAGCCTTTGTCCTGAAGGGCCTGCAAGAACCCGCGAACCTGCCCGGGGTGCGCCAGCCATTGGTTGACACTCTTACCTTCAAAGCGGCAGTAATCCGAATGCATGTGCTGGCCGAACAGTCGCTTGCGCTCAAGCATTGCCACCAACTCGTCTTCCAAGTCAAACGCCTGGATCACCGCCGTAGAGCCCAGTCCAAGGTCGTTCAGTTGATAACCCCGCCGTACCCGTTGCCAATATTCCTGCGCGTCCATCCCGCGCGGCATCAATGCCAGGACCGCTTGCACGGCCCGGCGAGCATGGCCACTGCTGGCGTTGTCGATGGTCACATGCAAACTGAAGTAATAGGGGTCGATGCTCAGTTCCTTGAGCTCGTAGGCGCAGATGAGCAAGTGCAACGGCAGTTGCTCATAACCCAGGTTATACCCGAGGATCTCCGGCAAGTGCGACTCGGCGCTTTGACCCAATGCCAGCTGGATGGCGCCTTGGTGAAAGTGCTGGTCTTGCCATGCGAAATCGCCGTCGCAGCCTTGCTCGGCCAGCAGACGCTGGTATATCGCGACATGATTTTGCATTGGTTCACCATCGCCGAGCTCTTCCAAATAAGTGGTCAAAAGCCCGTCGTAGCGGTAGTCCCGCCAGTGCGCAAGTACACCGTATAGCCAGGCACCGTCCACTTGTTTGGTGGGTGCCACGCATTGCAAAAAGTACAAGGCATGAGCTTTGTTTAGAAAATACCGGCGGCCGCCTCCTTGCATCCGACCATGCAAGTAACGCGCGTATTCCTGAGCAACGCTAGAGCAGTTGAGCACCACCCAATCCATAAGTTGGTCGGGCGACGTAGGCAGCGGATTGTCTTCAACGGGACCGAGGCAGTCCAACTGCGCTTGCAAAAACTCGGCCGCCCATTGGGAAGATTCCGTGTTCCAATCTGTGAGGAGACGCTGGTACTGGCTGCGCAGTGGGCCTTCCCGTAGCCTCTGGTCAGAACTACTAAGCAGGGATTGAAAGACAGTCATGAGAGACTCCTTTGGTGGCGTGCAAGGCATATCCGCCAACGGCCACCGGTAGACAAATACACCCCGAGAGCAACGGGACAAAACAGAAAAACTAAGTAACCGGGCAACGCCCGCATGACTGGCTCCATCCGCTTGTTTTTTTCAAGCGCCAGCGACTGCCGGCACCTATTACGGGGGGCGCTTTTTTGCGCGTCCTATTCAGAAAGAGCCGCACACGACGCAATAATTCCATCGGCATGCGCTAAGTTCTGACAAAGTGATGGGTTAACCCTTGGCGGCTAATTTTGGAAGGCTTCAAGCGGTAGCTGAAGCGTGCGCCACCAGTTGCTGAATCGGTTTGCCCTCATCTACTCAGGGGTACGCGATCATCGTCATTGAGCCAAGGCTGACGCTGTCAAACGCTGGCAGGCTATGCCGGCATCGTTGCGCAGTTGACCATCACAGAACGATCAAATACAGGGTCCGGCCAGCGAAAGCTTATTATCGCTCCACATCATTAAGCATTCCTGTAGGTGGCCGACGTCGGTGCTCAAAATTGTCCCATTGCTCAGGTTTTCGTTGCTCTGCGCAATACATACACACATAAACATCTGGGCTTAAGCCAAGATAATAACCTTTACGTATATAAGGGTGGCTACAACCGCTCGATGGGCGCTCGCCATTGGCTGGTAACTCTTTAGCCATATAAAACCCATAGAAAAAAAGCCCGCACTGAGTACGGGCAAAAAGGAGTTATACCTAGAGGCTGTCTGAGTGAACAGGCTCAGTATTAAGAAGCCAAAAACTATTCAGCGGTTTATTTTTTTTCAATGAAAGGCGACGAAAGGCGCGATTAACAAGCGAAGCGTAAAATCATATGGTAAGTCGATGCTTTAAGATAAACGCATGGAAGTTGGGTAGATAAACCAAATCTATCGAAGCGCACACCGGGTTCATTTCCTGCCTTTAGCAAGTCATCAGGTACTCGCAAAGCGTCGCCGAACAAGCCCGAACTGCGCCGTCTAAAATCAGCTCATAACCATGAGTGTTTTCGGTAGGTATTGCTACGCACCCCGCTCTAGCCGATGAGCCATTGCTTAATACGGCGCTCGCATCTGAGGCAAAATCGACGAGTAACGCATATTGAGGGCTGTAACCACAGCGCTCTGCTGCTGCGGCTAAGGCCATCACGATGTCGCGTGTGTAATAACCCTTTTCGTCGCCGGTATTTATGATT
>NZ_VBVZ01000281.1 GCF_005863185.1 Pseudomonas edaphica | reverse complement strand
GGTCAAGCGCTACCCGCAACTGACCTTGCCCATCGGCCTGATCTATGGCGCGCGCGACAAGGTGCTGGACTTCCAGAAGCACGGCCAGGCCCTGGCCAGCAAGGTGCCGGGGCTGAAGCTGCAAGTGGTGGAGGGCAGGGGCCATATGCTGCCGATCACCGCCACAGAGCGTGTGGTGGCGGTGGTGGAGCAGATTGCCAAGCGCGTCAAACCGCCGCAAAACGACCCGCTTTCGCAACGGCCATTGGCCCTGGTGGGTAAGTAGCTGGGTAAGTAGTTGGGTAAGTAGCTGGGTAAATGATTGTGCAATCCGACTCGCGGTTCAACGGCGTCGATGCCTGCTTTAGACACCTGACCAAACGGCTGAAAAAGAGACTGCCCGGTCACGTTAAAAAGCCTTCGAGAAACTAGTTGACGACCTAACGATTCCGCGCTATTAATTTTAAAAAATTATTTCAATGTGTAATTTGAAACAGTTTTTGAAATGCCTAAGAGCGAATAAAATAATGAAAAAAACGCCTTTTATCGCATACCCAACCTGCCTCGTTCGGAGGCTGCCATGAATCAGACTATGGCAAGCCCAACCGTCTGGACCGACGGCAAGCGTCACCTCTGGTGGCTCGGCATCATGCCACTGGCAACCCCCTTGCTGTCCGGCGCCCTGGCAATTACCACCGGCGTACAGCAACTGTGGTGGGTCGGTGTGCTGGTGATCTTCGGCCTTATCCCGCTGATCGACGGCCTGCTCGGTGAAGACGTCAGCAACCCACCCGAATCCGCCGTCAACCACCTCGAATCCCAAAGCTACTACCGCTGGATCGTCTACACCGGTGTGCTGTTCGTCATCTCGTCGGTGGTGATCACCGGCTGGCTCGCCGCCGGCGGCATCGACTGGATCATCAGCGGCGGTCTGCTGAACGCCACCGCCCACCTGGACCCGTCGAGCTGGCTGGCCAAAACCGCCGCCTTCATTACCGCGCGTACTGAGTTGCACGGTGCGGTCAGCTGGTTCACTTACCTGGGCATGGCGATGTCCACCGGTGCTGCCACCGGCATTGCCATCAACACCGCTCACGAACTGGGGCACAAGCCCAAGCCGCTGGAAGTGTTCCTGGCTAAAGTGACCCTGGCGCCGACCTTCTACGGGCACTTCTACACCGAACACAACCGTGGCCACCATGTACGCGTCGCCACCCCGGAAGACCCGGCCAGCTCGCGCCTCGGTGAGAGTTTCTGGGCGTTCCTGCCGCGCTCGGTGTGGTTCAGCGCCGTGTCAGCCTGGAACCTGGAGCGCGAACGCCTGCGCAAACTCGGCCTGCCGGCCTTGCACTGGAAGAACGCGGTGCTCAGCGCCTGGATGTACAGCCTGGTGTTGTGGGGCGCGATGATTGCCTGGTTGGGCGCGGCGGTAATTCCGTTCCTGATCATCCAGGGCATCTACGGGTTCTCGTTGCTGGAAGTGGTCAATTATGTCGAGCACTACGGGCTTAAACGCCAGAAGTTGCCCAACGGTCGTTATGAGCGTTGTTCGCCTCGGCATTCGTGGAACAGTAATCGGATTGTCACCAATATCTTTCTGTTCCAACTTCAGCGCCACTCCGATCACCATGCCAACCCGACCCGCAGTTACCAGTCGTTGCGCCACTTTGATGAATCACCGCAACTGCCTTACGGTTACGCCAGCATGATTGTCTGGGCCTATGTGCCGTACTTATGGCGACGGCGCATGGACCACCGTGTCTTGAACCACTATGCCGGGGATATCACCCTGACCAATCTTCAACCGTCACAGCGGTTGAAGTATCTGGAGAAGTACAGCAACAGCGCGACGCCGTTTTAATCTGAACTAACGCCTGTGTGGTTGAACTCGGGGTCTGTGTACCGCGCAGGCCTTCATCGCCCAGGATTCATCGGTTTTATTGCAAGTTAGTGGTTTGACCCTACAACAATAATTTCAAGGGAAGGACGTACACCATGCAAAGCCCTGCCACCTTTACCGCCCATGTCATCCTGGCCGCACTGGGCCTGATGGTTTACCAACAAGCCCAGGCTGCGCGGATCGAGCCGGCCGGCAGCGCCTTTACGGCCCAAGGCCCGATCAGTTTTTCCAAGGGCGCGCTGATCAGCGCCGACTGCACCATCAAAGTGGCCGGCAAGGTCGCGGCCAATGGCGCGTCGGTGAATGTCGACAAAGTTGAATTCGATGGCGGCCTGAAATGCAGCCGCGTCGAGGCTATCAACTTGCCGTGGGTATTAATTGCCAAAGACACTAAAAGCGGCTCGATGTCGAACATCAGCGTGGATGTGCATGCCTTCGGTTTAGGCGGCAAGTGCGGCCCGTCGACCGCCGACGGTACTTGGGATAACGCCACCGGCAAGTTGGAAGCCGCCAATGTGCCGATTGGCGAAGACTGCAAGATCAAGACGGTGTCGATCAAGATGCCGCCAACTTTCAAAGTGGTCGAATAAACGAATTCTAAAACTGTAGCGGTATAGGTAATGAAATTTGGCTGGAAAGGGAAGTTCTGCAGTTTCACCGTGACCTCTCGATCATGGCCATTACCCCTGGCGAACTGACTCGCCATAACATGTGAGGAAAAACAATGAAAAGCTTGAAAACCCTCGTTTGTGCAACTTCTTTTGCTCTGTGCTTTGGCGCAGCTTCGATGGCCAGTGCGGCGTCCATCACCCCGGATGGTCCGTTCTCGACTAACCCTGGCACCATCGTGGTGAAGTCGCCTTCGTCCTTCGGTGCTGCGGTAACCTGCGGCATCACCTTTACCGGCAACGTTAGCGGTGGCGTGGCTTCTATCAATGGTGCGACCTTGACCGGTGGCGGTCTGTGCGGTTTGCCAACCCTGACCAACCTGCCTTGGGTGCTCACTGCTGCAACGGGCACCACCGGTACCGTGACCAATGTCGGCTACAAGATCTCCTCGATCCCGGCCACCAACTGCGGTCCTACCCCTATCGCTGTGGCATGGACTCCAGGCACCAAGACCCTGTCGGCTGCCAACCAGTCGCTGAGCGGCAACTGCACCGTGGTTTCCCTGAGTGTGGTGGCTCCAACACTGTCGGTTAACCCGTAAGCGCGTCACTCCGTTAAGGGCTGATCACCCGTGAAGGCAGGAGTCTCGTAAGAGACTCCTGCTGACGGAATGGAAGGTCGAGGGAACTGACTATGAGTCGTTTATTGCGACGGGCTTCGAGCACTTTGCTGCTGGCAGGCTGGATAGGGATTGCAACGGTTGCACAGGCCGCAGAGTTTGCGCCTGCGGGGCTATTCTCGAGCGGATTTGGCACGCTCACGATAAGAACGCCTTCTACGTTTGGCGCATCGCTGACGTGCGGGGTTGCCATGTCGGGCAATGTAAGTGCTTTTACCGGCGTTCATATAAGCACTGTTTCAATCACAGGCGGCGGCTATTGCAGCTTGTTGAAGCCTAAGTTGAGTTGGAGGATGAGCGCCTACTCGATGACGTCAGCCTGGGTGGATGACGTGGGCTTTTCAGTAACAGGTATCCCTGGCAGCAATTGCGGGCCAACTGAGATTTACGCAAGTTGGAATAACGCAACACATCAATTAACCGTTTTTAATCAAGCCTTGTCAGGTAATTGCACACTTGAACGGCTGGACATCGTTTTGCCAACACTGTCGATCGTTAACTGAATGACAAGGCATGCCGGACTAAGCCGCTGCGATAATAATAGGGGTCATACATGAATAATAAAAAACAACATGCACGCACACTGCTCGGGTTGGCATTAGTCGGGGGGTTGATCACGACAGCCCCGGTACACGCGGGCGGTTTCTCCACGCCAACCTACGGCGCTCCTGGCTGGGGCCGAGCCTTTGGTGGTGGTTCGCTGTTCAAGAACGACCCCAGTGCCGCGTACAACAACCCGGCGGCGATGGCGTTTATTGACTCCACCATTGCGCAACAAACGGTTGACTACGCACGCGTCAAGATCAAATACAGCGGCCAGGCCTATGACTATGCCGGCAACCCTGTGACCAATACACCGGTACTCGATGATCAAGGGAGCATGGGCGATCCGGTGCCCAATAACAATAATGGCGGACAAGGTGGTTTTACCGCATGGCTGCCGACCGGGTTTCTGGTGATTCCCATGGGTGACCGTTTTGCGTTCGGCCTGAGCCAGGTAGTGCCACAGGGGATGCGCACCACCTGGAATGAAAACTCGAAGTTTCGTGATTTTGCTGTCGATACCAAGATCGAGACGGTTGGCCTGACGGGCTCGCTGTCGTTCAAGGTCAACGATCAATTCTCCATTGGTGGCGGTGCGATTGTTCAACGCAGCCAGGGCTTCGTCAGCCAGAACGTGGACTTGTTATCCGCCGCCGCTGTTTCCCCAGGGTTGGGGGGCTCGGCGTTTCCTTCCGGCGTGGGCGAGTCGTTGATTCGGGTAAAGGTGGATAACGTTTCGGTGGGCTGGTTCGGTGGTGTGGTCTGGAAACCGACTGACAGAGACACGCTGGGTCTGAATTATCACGCCAAAATCAAGAACAAGATGACCGGCAAGTACAACTTCAAAACGGATGCTATCGGCCGTAACGCCATGACCAACCCCATCGGGCCAAATGGCGAAACGCTGGTGGAATTGGCCTACCCTGGCTTGAAGCTATTCCCGGACGGTGCTAACGCGAGCACTCAGCTGGATATTCCCGCCACTGCGTCGATTGATTGGGTGCACCAATTCAACGACCGCTGGACCCTGGGCATGAGCGCAACCTGGACCGAATGGTCGTCCTTCCAGGACCTGACACTCAAGTCCGACGGCATGACCATTGTCGCGATCCCTTACAACTACAAGAACTCGTGGATGACATCCATCGGTGGTGACTACAAAGCCACGGATGAGCTGACACTGCGCGCCGGTGTGGCGTATGACCAGACACCTACCCGCAACTCCACACGTGACCCACGCATTCCCGATGGGGACCGCTACTTCCTCGCCTTTGGCGCCGGTTATGACATCAAGGCGGTGCCGGGGCTGTCCGTTGATGCCGCGTATTCCCACCAATTCGTGCAGAAGGTCAATCTCAAGACTAAAAACGAGGATCGCCTGGGTGCTGGTCAACTGAGCGGTACGGCGGAGTCGTCTGGTGACGTGGTGAGTGTGTCGGCCACTTATAAGTTCTGATCCAGTAGCGCCGCTGCAGGAGAGGGCGTCAAGCGCATCTTGATGCGCTCGACCTGCAGCGTTTCATCCCTTGGTCTTTGGCTGACGCGTTCGGCCGAATTTTTTTGCTCAAAGCATTAAATAAAAATTTCAAAACAAAATTTGAATTTGTCCTTTCAAGTTTGTAGTGTGGTTTTACGCCCTCGTTCATCCCGAACGAGCGACGCGCATGCCATACCCTGAATTGAGTAGAGGTATCCCCATGGTTATCTGGTTATTGTTGGGTGTCGCCGCCGCGATTGCCCTGGCCTATCGACAAGCCGCTGCTGCCCTGTGGCTGGGCGTCGGCCTGGTCTGGCTGGCGCTTGGTTATCTGTTCAATGGGGTCGCAGGCTTTGGCGCCAGCGTCGCGGCCATTCTGGTGGTACTGCCCGCCGTGCTGATGACGATCAAGCCGCTGCGCCGCACACTGCTGACCAGCAAGGCCCTGGGCCTGTTTCGCACGATCATGCCGGCGATGTCTGACACCGAGCGCGCGGCCATCGAGTCCGGCACCGTGTGGTGGGACGCCGAGCTGTTCAGCGGCAAGCCCAACTGGCAGCGCTTGCTGCAAGCCGCGCCTGCCAGCCTGAGCGCCGAAGAGCAGGCGTTTCTCGATAACGAAGTGGAAACCCTCTGCGACATCGCCAACGACTGGGAAACCACCCAGGTCTGGCAGGACATGTCCCCCGAAGGCTGGCAGTACACCAAGGACGCCGGGTTCCTGGGCATGATCATTCCCAAGCAGTACGGCGGCAAAGGCTTCTCCCACTATGCGCATTCGCAGGTGGTGATGAAGCTGTCGACGCGTTGCTCGGCCGCGGCGATTTCGGTGATGGTGCCCAACTCCCTTGGCCCGGCTGAACTGCTGCTGCATTACGGCACCGATGCGCAGCGCAATTACTATTTGCCGCGCCTGGCACGCGGCGAAGACATCCCGTGCTTTGCCCTCACCAGCCCGTATGCCGGTTCCGATGCCGGAGCGATTCCAGACCTGGGCATCGTCTGCAAAGGCGTGCATGAGGGCGAGGAAGTGCTGGGTTTCAAAGTGACCTGGGACAAGCGCTACATCACCCTCGGCCCGATTGCCACGGTGCTGGGCCTGGCGTTTCGTGCCGAAGACCCGGATGGCTTGCTCGGCAAGGCTGGTTCGCTGGGCATTACCTGTGCGTTGATCCCCACCTCCCACCCGGGCGTGAACAGCGGTCGTCGGCATTGGCCGCTGAACGCGGTGTTCCAGAACGGGCCGACCACCGGCAAGGATGTGTTCATTCCGCTGGAATGGGTGATCGGCGGCCGCGAACAGGTCGGCAATGGCTGGCGCATGCTGATGGAATGCCTGGCAGCCGGGCGCGCCATTTCGCTGCCGTCGGCCAACGTCGGCCTGGGCAAGGTCGCGGTACGCGGCACCACGGCTTATGCGGCGATGCGCAAGCAGTTCGGCCTGCCCATCGGCAAGTTCGAAGGCGTACAGGCGCCCTTGGCGCGCATGGCCGGGCATTTGTATGCCTGCGATGCGGTGCGCAAGGTCTCGGTGGCGTCTTTGGATGCCGGTGAAAAGCCCTCGGTGATCTCGGCGATTGCCAAGTACCACGTCACCGAGCGCGCGCGGATGATCGTCAACGACGGCATGGACATCGTGGCCGGCAAAGGCATCTGCATGGGGCCAAACAATTTCCTGGCTCGCGCTTACCAGCAAAGCCCGATTGCGATCACCGTGGAAGGCGCGAACATCATGACCCGCTGCCTGATCATCTTTGGCCAGGGGCTGATTCGTTGCCATCCGTATGTGTTCCGCGAGATGGAAGCGGCGCACAACCCGGATCGACGCAAAGCCCTGGAAGCCTTCGACAGCGCGATGTTCGGCCACCTGAGTTTCGTGTTGGCCAATACCGTGCGCGCTGCGGTGCATTCGCTGACAGGCGGGCGGCTGCTTGCCGCACCGGCCAAGACCGACCCGGCGCTGGCGTCCTACTACCGCCAGGCCAATCGGCTGTCGGTGGTGCTGGCATTGATCTCGGATGTGTCCATGGGTGTGCTCGGCGGTGCGCTCAAGCGCAAGGAAAGTATCACCGGGCGCTTGGGCGATATTCTGTCGCAGCTGTACATCTTGTCCTGCGTGCTCAAGCGCTTTGAGGACGACGGGCGGCCCCAGGCCGACTTGCCGCTGGTGCACTGGTCGGCCCAGGACGCATTGCTGCGCGCCCATGAAGCCCTTGCCGAAGTACTCGACAACTACCCGTCGAAACCGGCGGCAGCCGTGGTGCGTGCCTTGAGTTTCCCGTTCGGTATTCCCCAGCACAAACCCTCGGACCGCCTGCTGGCCCAGGTGGCCGATGTGGTGCAAACCCCCGGAGAAACCCGCGACCGCTTGCTGGCCAATTCCTACATCCCGCGCCCGGAAATCGACAAGCTGGCCTATGGCGAATTGGGCTTCCGGCTGTTGCCGCAGGTGGAGCTGATCGAGGCGCGGCTCAAGCCCGCGATCAAGCAGGGCCTGATCGAACCGATGCCGATTTCCGCCACCGCCTTTACCGCCTGGCGCGTCAAGGCGCGGGCGCTGGACCTGATCAGTGATGAGGAAGACAGCTTGCTCGGGCGTTACGTGGAATATGCCGACCACGGTATTCAGGTTGACGACTTCCCGCAGGATTTTGGCTTGCTGGAGGCTTTGCAGCAGCGTCAACAGG
>NZ_VBVZ01000280.1 GCF_005863185.1 Pseudomonas edaphica | reverse complement strand
GGATACAACGGCGGCACACCGACTCAGCTGGTTGTGAAGTCAGTATGAGTATCTCGCTGCGAACATTAAGGGCTTTGATACGGGAAATAACGGTAAACCCGTCGAGTTTCGGAATACCGATATCGAGGATGACCACCTGAGGTGTCAGTTCGCGCACGAGCTGAACAGCATCAATGCCATTGTCTGCTTCGCCCACCACATGCATGCCATGCTTTTCAAGTAGAACCTTGACGGCAAGCCGAATCACCGGGTGATCGTCAACTATCAGAACGCTATGCATCGTGTCTTTAACCTTGAGAACGCGTTTGTTACGGAGCGGTACCGCCCGGGCTGTAAAGGATCAACACCATTAGCCCAGCAGAGCCGCGTTGTGAATTCTGGTGGTTTATCTTAGGAAGTTTCTCCCAGGTTGTGGGAAATATCTTATGGGGGTGTAGGGAAAGGTCTTTCACACTGCTCTCCCTTTTTTGGCGTGTAGGCTTGTAATGCAAGACTTGACTGTTCTGGTCCTGGAGGATGAACCCTTCCAGCGCCTTGTCACCGTGACCGCGCTGGAAAAAATTCTTTCCCATAGGATTCTACAAGCGGCGGATGGCCGTGAAGCAATTGCGATCATGGCCACCTGTAGCGTTGTTGATATTGTTCTGTGCGATCTGCGAATGGCAGGTATGGATGGCCTGGCTTTCCTGCGTTATGCCAGCAGCTGTGGCAAAGTCCGTGCGGTGGTGCTGTGCAGCGAGCTGGAACCGTTGCTGCGTCAGGCCACTGTAGCGATGATTCACTGCCTTGGCCTGACCTATCTTGGTGACTTGGGCAAACCATTCAACTTGGCGGGGTTCCGTCAGTTGGTCAAGCGTTACCACACCCACTGCAACGCCGCGCCCAGATCATTATCGTGCGCAGAACTACCGACCCTGGGTGACGTTCAGCAGGGGCTGGACAACGGTGAATTCGAGGCCTATTACCAGCCTAAAGTCACCCTGGACGGACAACAGCTGGTAGGCGCAGAAGTGCTGGCGCGCTGGACGCATCCACAGTGGGGAGTGCTGTCGCCGGCACATTTTTTACCGCTGATGGAGCAACACAATCTGATCGACAGAATGTTCTGGAGCGTGTTCGAGCAGGGTTTAGCCCTGCACCAACGACTGGCAGCAGAAGGGCGGGAAATCAATCTGGCGTTCAACTTGCATCCTGCGCAACTGGCCTGTAACAGGCTTACCGAACGTATCCCGGTGTTGCTGAAACGCTCGCAGGTACCGCCTGCCAATGTGATGTTCGAGATTACTGAGTCCGGGATGATCAGTGCGCCGGCCATTAGCCTGGAAAATCTGTTACGCCTGCGAATCCTCGGTTGTGGTCTGGCCATGGATGATTTTGGTGCTGGCTACTCCTCGCTGGTTCGACTCAGTGAGTTGCCCTTCAGCCAGATTAAACTTGATCGGGCGTTCGTGCATAAAATGCAATATCAGCCCAGAAGCGCCGCGATTATCAGTTGTACGGTGGCCTTGGCGCGAGCACTGGAAATCTCGCTGGTCATCGAAGGCGTGGAAACCGTTGAGCAACAAGCCCGCCTGATTGAATTGGGTGGCACCCTTGCCCAAGGCTTTCTGTTTGCCCGACCGATGCCCGAGAGCCATTTTATCGACTTCTGCATGGGCCAGACGGTCGGCAGCGTAGGACCGGTGCCAATCATTGAACGGTCCTGACGGCTTTGCACTATCATTGCGCCAGCTATGACGGCTCTCCAGCACCACGCGGTGCTCCTGGATAAGCAGCGTCAACACTGGTTTCGTACCCCACAGACACTTTAGGTCTCTGATCTCGCATGTATTTACGCTCTTTCGGACTGTCCCTTTGCGTGCTGCTGGGCTGCGCCCCGGTAGAGGCAGCATCGTTACCTCTGGTACCCCAGGTGCTGTCCAGCCAGTTGAGGATCGATCGTCACGATATGGCGTCGATTTCTGCTGATGACTGGAATTGGCTGCGACACAAGGGCGAACTCAAGGTCGGCGTATCCTTCAACGAGTCAGCTCCGTTCTCGGTCGATGCCGAAGACAACCAGTACGAAGGCATCAGTGCCGATGCAACCGCGCTGGTTGCGCAGTTATTGGGTCTGAAGGTGAAGATTGTGCCCTTTGCCACCGATGAGGACACCGAAAAAGCAGTGCAAGCGGGTAGCGTCGATGTGATGAGCCGGCATGGCAGCGTTTCGCCCTGGCAAAACTTGCTTTTCAGCAAGCCTTACGCTCGGGACCGGCTTGCGCTGTTTAAGCGTACCGCCGAACCCCGACATTCGCCCGTCGATCTCGCAGGTTTGCGGGTGGCAATTACCGCGGAGCACAACGCCGAGTTGAAACAACGTTACCCGCGAGCCGACTTGCGGGTCTACGCCGATCACGACAAGGCAATTGCCGCTGCCGCCTTCGGTCAAGCCGACGTTTACCTGGACGATCTGTACAGCGCCTACTACCGGATCAATCGCTCGTATTATGGCTTTGTGCGTTTTGAGCGCTTCAGTGAACTGGCCGTCAGCGGCTACAGTTATGCGTTGCGTGCTGACAACACGCGTCTGCAGCGGCTTATCAACGTCGCCATCGAGTCTATCGGCGAAGATCAGTTACGTAATCTGGCCAAGCGCTGGGTCGGAAACAGTTTCATCCCCAGTGAAGAGCCCTTCGACCTTACTGTGGAGCAGGTGCGCTGGATTGAGCGGCATCCAGTCGCGCGGCTGGTGATCAATGACGACTTGGCTCCGGGAGCATATTTCGATTCGAACGGAGTTTTTTCTGGTGGGATCGCCGACTTACTGGAGGTGATCACCCTGAGTACCGGCCTGCATTTCGAGGTGGTTTCGCGCGGTGGCGGTTTCCCGCAGCTTATCGAAGCCCTTCATAAGGGTGAGGCGGATCTGGCGCTGATGACCGCAAGTTCTGAGCGCGAAGAATTCTTGCGCTTCTCCAGGCCGCTGATTGCCAGTCCTTTTGTGCTACTCAGCAACATTGAACAGCAGGGCAAGCTGGGCGGTCTGGTCGACAAACGATTGGCCGTTCCCACAGGGCACGTGGCCATACAAGAGTTACGCAAGCGTTACCCCGAAGCGGTAGTGGAGCAAGCGGGTGGTTCGCTGGATTCGATGAACCTGCTTTATGAAGGCAAGGTAGATGCCGCCATGGTGTCGTTGCCCGCGGCGCGTTATTACATCGAGCGGTTGTTTCGCGACAAGTTGGTGATCAACCAAGTGCTCGATGTCGGCCCAGCCACAGTCAACTTTGCGATGCGTCGCAGTGATGTTGAACTTCAATCAATCGTGGACAAGGTTTTGCAAAGCATTGCGCCGGATGAGCTCAATGCAATTTCCAACCGCTGGCGTTCTCCACCAGGAATGAGCGGCCAAACCTGGGTTGATTACCAGCGGCTGATCCATGAAATTGTGGCCGGCGCCGCAGTGTTGTTGTTGCTGTCGTTGTTCTGGGTGATTTACCTGCGCAGGCAGATCAAGGCGCTGCTTGAGGCCGAGCGCAAGCTCAACGATCAGTTGCAGTTTGTCGAGACGCTGACAGACTGCATGCCGCCGCCGCTGTATGTGCGTGATATCAATGGGCGCATGCTGTCTTGCAACCGCGCTTACCTTAAAAGCGTCGGCCTCACTGCCGAGCAGGTGCTGAACCAAACAGTCCAACAGTTACCTCAGGAGAAATTCGCGAGCCTCCCGGATTTTCACAGCATCTACCTGCAGTCAATGCGCAACGGTCAGACGATCGAGTCGGTGCATGCCGTACAGTTGCAGGGCAAGGAAGTGTGGATCAACCATTGGGTTCAACCTTTCGAGGATTCGAAGGGCGTGATCAAGGGTGTTATCTGTGGTTGGCTGGATATCACAGAGCATCGCCAGATGATGCAACAGTTGCAGGAGGCGAAGAATCTGGCGGACGATGCCAGCCGTGCCAAGACCAGCTTTCTGGCCACCATGAGTCATGAAATCCGTACACCAATGAATGCGGTGATAGGTATTCTCGAGCTTGCGCTCAAGCTCGCCGATAGCAAACCTATCGACCGTGCCAGTATTGAAATCGCGCATACCTCGGCAAAAAGCTTGCTGGAGTTGATCGGCGATATTCTCGACATAGCGCGTATAGAGTCCGGGCGTCTGAGTTTGTCGCCCAAGCGGGGTAATCTGCGCGAGCTAGTCGAATCTGTGGCCAGGGTGTTCGACGGTCTGGCCCGGCAGAAGCGCTTGAGCCTTATCCTTGATATAGATTCGAGCATTAATTGCGATGTATTGGTTGATGCCCTGCGTTTCAAGCAGATCCTCTCCAATTTAGTCAGCAACGCAATCAAATTTACTGACGAGGGTTCGATCAAGGTCAGTATTTCCGGCGCTCTGGTCAACGCCAGCCTGCTCAAGATCAACCTTGCTGTCGAAGATACGGGTGTGGGCATCAGCCCGACTGATCAGCAACGCTTGTTCCGCCCGTTTGTCCAGGCGCAGCGAAATGTACAGGACACTGAAGGCACGGGCCTGGGCTTGATGATTTGCCGCTCGCTGTGCGAAATGATGGGGGGGACAGTGACGCTGACCAGCGCGTTGGGCCGTGGTACCCGGATTGATGTCGAAATGCGCTTGCAAGTGCTTGATCGCATCGACGTTCGGCAGGCGCCAGAATTGATCGCGGCCCGGCCACGATATCAATTGCAGGTAATGGTGGTGGATGATCACCGCGTCAATCGCCAGGTGTTGCATCAACAGCTGAGCTTTCTTGGCCATGAAGTCTGCGAAGTGGAAAACGGTCAATTGGCGTTAGAGCGTTGGAGCGAACATCCCTTCGATATCATTATCACTGACTGCCACATGCCGGTGATGAATGGCGCCGATCTCACGCGGGCGATTCGGCAAACCGAACGGGAAAGGGGGCTGGAAGCTACGGTGATCATCGGGTTGACTGCGGACGCTCAGCCCGAGGAGATCGACCTGTGCATCCAGGCCGGCATGAACGATTGCCTGATTAAGCCGCTCGGTCTGGACGAGTTGGACGCTCGCCTACTGGACCTTCAACCAGGGAGCGAGTCGGATACTCTACAGCTGGTGCATTCTCAGGCAGAGCCGTTGATTTTGTCGCCAGGAGAAATACAGGTGGTCGATCTGGGTCCGCTGGAGCTTTTGATCAGCGGTGAGCCAGTGAAGTTTCGCCATATCCTCGACGAACTGATCAAGAATAATCGCAAGGACTGTCAGGTATTGAGCGCCTTGTTGCAAGTTGGGGACACCGAAAACCTGAACCAACTTGCGCATCGAATCAAAGGTGCCGCACGGGTAGTCCATGGTGACCAGTTGGTTGATTGTTGCCGGCACCTTGAGGTGGTGTGTCTGGATTCAAGGAGATCGCCTGAACAACTCAAGTATGCGGTAGCGGAGGTTGAAGCAGCCATAGCCACGCTGGAGAACGCGCTGCTAAACCGCTAATGGGAAGCTGTAATTGCCAGCGTTTGCCGATGGCGTCGAGCTTTGCCCCTTGGCATTTTTTGGTTGTAGGAAAAAATGACGGGGAAAATTCCACGGCCGTAGAGGGAAATTTCTTGCATTCAATTTGTTTCCAGTCTGGCATTTATTCACTGGGCCTAGTCGGCGGGAATGGAGTCAACGATTCCACAGAACGCTGCAGGACATCGGAAGCATAAAGACTCATATATCTCTAAGAGATATGCATAATGGCGCGGGTTTGCTGCGAATTAACGGTTAGGGGAGTGAGATGGATTATTATTTGTCGGTGCTGCGGCAGTATGGAAAATTTCAAGGGCGAGCAAGACGAAAAGAATACTGGATGTTTTATTTGATTAATACCCTTATTACGTTGGCTGTAGCTATTTTGCTGGGGTTAGTTGATCCATATACCGCCTCTATAGGCTTGTTGATCTACTCGCTTTTAGTGTTGCTGCCGTCCATCGCGGTTAGCATCCGGCGAATGCATGACACTGATCACAGTGGGTGGTGGCTAATTGTACCGGTGGCAGGTGTTGTTTTTTTATTCTTTGAGGGAACGAAAGGCGATAATCGGTTTGGTACAGATCCAAAATCAGTCCCGGTAGCGAGGTGAAACGCCCCTGCAATCTTGATCATTCGCCTAGCGTGTTCAGCGAACAATCGATATAACCTCACACTGGCTTGCATGGATGAATGTTTACATTGCGTAAGTTCATGCAGGTTTCTCAGTCGTGGCACGGCGCGTTGAAACGCTCAATCTATACTGGGCTTTGACGCCGGACCGGCACTGGCGGGAGATCTGAAGTTCTCGCTCGCCGACCATGCAATACGTTTCGCGGCTCCCTCCTGGCGGGGTGCGCGCCACTAAATGGTCAATAGCGTCTACTTTGACGATCATGCGCCGATGAATGCGAACGAACCCCAGTGTATTAGCCAGAATCTCCTTTAACGTATGGCCATCGACAAGAAGCCATTCGACCCCGTCAGCATCCAGGCCGCATACAAACTTATGTTCTGCCCAAAAAATGATGAACTCCGACGCTTCAACTTGTTCAGGTTTCAGTCGATGATTTTTACTGTAACGGTGGAGTTCCATAATCAAAACCTGAAGGTCGGTCAGTCCTGGATAACTGTTAGTTAAATGGCGCCTTGGGGCAGACGACCGTCCGAACACTTGATGTTGTTTGCGTCCATAAAATTACTGGCGGTGCTTTATATCGACGCACGCTTAAAGGTTGCCCTGGTTGTGAATCGGGCCATGGCCCTCCGCATGTGCCATGCAGAGGGCCAAACTCAATAAAGAGTTACAGGGTTGGCAAGCGCTTAAGCTTATTGTTGTGGGGAGAGTTTTGCAATTGGACCGCAACCGCCAATAATTTTTGAAATAGACACGGAAGGAGTGAACAGATAATCATAGGAGCAGGTTTTTTCCTGATTGTATACTTGGCCCGTGCAACCAGAAAGAAGAACGACGCTAGAGATTGCGAGTGCTGCCAGAGAAGCTTTAAGTTTCATTATAATAATCCCTTGAATTCATAGGTGCGCCATCCAATGATGGCAATCAAGACTAGCGGGTGCTCACGCCTATGGCTGTAGGAAAATTCACTGCATTTTTGGGGTCGATCGATTTTATTGGGAAGGGCGGCCGGTTCAAGTAGAAAAATGTTGATAACATGAGAGGCGCACCTCATCCGGCTGGGTTGATTGACCAGCCTGGCGCCGGATGTGACGGCGCCATAGGAATGACACTTTGCGATTAATTGAATTAAGGTGACTCCTCGCCCGGTATCGGCAGGGCCGCCTTGCTGGTAGGGTCCTGGGGCGGGATTGAAACTCGGGTTGCTGTCTCGTTAGATGCGATGATATAAAACTGGTTTTCATCTATTTTTTTTGCCATGCCCCCACCCATAACAAGATAAATTTTTTGAGCAGCCTGCAAACTGACGCCCGCGACCTGGTTGCTGTTTTTAACCAAGCTCTTTTCGGTCAGTAAGTAGATAACTCCGGATGAGCTTTTAACTTTAAAGTGATCTGTTTCTATTGAACGAAAGAATGTCATTTTACATTCCTGGGTCAAAAGTATGACGTGGTTATTGCCGGCGGGATGTTCAATGAGTGTTGGTTGACGAAAATACCGCCGGTCACGTTAGTGATCGCGAGCAAAGTGGTAGCCTCTAACGTGTTGATGAGATATCTAATAGCTTGGCGCGGACAATGGGCCGAGCCCCATTGTCATTAGGTCTTCAGCGAAAAGATGTGGGAAATTTCACTGATGTTTATCATCTCTGCCGGGCCACATTCTTTGGTTTTCAACGCACTTGCGGGCTTTCATAGGGGCGAGTCGAATGCCTGGCCATCACACGAACCTGCAAAAACAGCACTGGCTACCGAGCTGTCATGAACTCACGTCCATCGATGCAACCACAGGGTTGAATAC
>NZ_VBVZ01000027.1 GCF_005863185.1 Pseudomonas edaphica | reverse complement strand
GCAGGCGCTGGCGTTTCCCCCTGCGCAGTTTCGCACCGGCCAGCGTGCGTTGGCCGAGTCGGTCTACAAGGCCGTCAGCACCGGCCGCTGCCTGATGGCCCAGGCGCCTACCGGCATTGGCAAGACCGTCGGCACGATCTTCCCGCTGCTCAAGGCGTTGGCGCCGCAGCAGCTGGACAAGGTGTTTTTCCTGACCGCCAAGACACCCGGGCGCAAGTTGGCCCTCGACGCCGCGCACGTGCTCTACACCAGCAGCCCCGATTTGCCGCTGCGCGTGCTCGAACTGGTGGCGCGTGACAAGGCCTGCGAGCACCTGGACAAAGCCTGTCACGGTGATTCCTGCCCGTTGGCCAAGGGCTTTTATGATCGCTTGCCGGCGGCACGCGTGGCGGCGTCCAAGGTGCGCCTGTTGGACCAGCGCAACCTGCGCGAGGTGGCGTTGGCCCATGACGTCTGCCCGTATTACCTGAGCCAGGAAATGGTGCGCTGGGCCGACCTGGTGGTCGCCGACTACAACTACTATTTCGACTTCGGCGCCATGCTGTTCGGCCTGGCCCAGTTGAACCAATGGCGCGCCGCCGTGCTGGTGGACGAAGCCCATAACCTGGTGGAGCGCGCCCGCTCGATGTACAGCGCCAGCCTTGATCAGTACAGCCTCAAGACCCTGCGCGACAGCGCCCCTGAGCCGTTGAAAAAACCGTTGCAGCGCCTGAACCGCGAATGGAACGCCGTGCACAAGGGCCAAGTCGCACCGTACCAGGCCTACGCCAGCAAACCCGACAAGCTGTTGCAGGCCTTAAGCCTGTGCACCAGCGCCATGGGCGATTACTTCAACGACCACCCCGAGGCCCTCAGCGGCGACCTGCAAACCTTCTATTTCGAGGCGTTGCAGTTTGCCAAGGTGGCGGAGCTGTTCAATGAACACTTCATCTTCGATATCAGCCAGCGCCAGTTCGGCAAGCGCAGCGCCTCGACCCTGTGCCTGCGCAACGTGGTGCCCGCCGAATTCATCCGCCCCAGGCTGACCGCCGCCCGCAGCAGCGTGCTGTTCTCCGCCACCCTGAGCCCGCGCCACTATTACGCCGACTTGCTCGGACTGCCTGCCGATACTGCGTGGGTCGATGTGGAATCACCGTTCCAGGCCGAGCAACTGCAGGTGCGCATCGTCGATGCGATCTCCACGCGTTTTGTGCATCGCCAAGCCTCCTTGGCGCCGATTGTCGAGCTGATTGCCGAGCAATTTGCCACGCAACCGGGCAACTACCTGGCGTTTTTCTCAAGTTTTGATTACCTGCAACAAGTGGCGCAGTTGATGGCCGAGCGGCACCCGCAGATTGTGCTGTGGCTGCAGTCACGCGGCATGGCCGAAGCCGAACGCCAAGGGTTTCTGGACCAGTTCACCCAGCACAGCCGGGGCATTGGCTTTGCCGTGCTGGGCGGCGCGTTTGGCGAAGGCATCGATTTGCCCGGCACGCGCTTGATCGGCGCTTTTATCGCCACACTGGGCTTGCCGCAACTGAACCCGGTCAACGAGCAAATGAAAGCGCGCATGGGCGCGATTTTCGGCGCGGGCTATGACTACACCTATTTGTATCCGGGTATCCAGAAGGTCGTACAGGCGGCGGGACGGGTGATCCGCAGCCAGCAGGACCAAGGCGTGGTGATGTTGATCGATGACCGCTTTGGCGAGGCCCGTGTGCGGCAGTTGTTGCCGCGCTGGTGGGCGGTTGGGCGAGGTGCATAACTGGTATTGGGGTAACCGCGGCGTAGAGTTGCGCCATCACCCCAATAACGGTTACGCCTGCCACTCTTGCGATAGAGCAGCCCAGCCGAGGCCAAGACTTACCTAGATACCCACGCGCATCACAGGCAAGCCAGCCCTCAAAGAGACCGCGTTATACCTTCAAGGTGCGGGTCATGCGCAACGCCAACACACTGCCGGCCACAATCACCGCCGCCAGCAGGTACAGCGCCATGTCCGTGGACCCGGTGGCATCCTTCACAAAGCCGACGATATACGGGCTCAAGAACCCTGCCATCTGCCCCATGGAGTTGATCAGCGCCAGGCCGCCAGCCGCCGCACCCGCGCTGAGCAGGGCAGTGGGTACCGGCCAGAACATCGGCAGGCCGGTAAGGGCACCCATGGTGGCGATGGTCAGGCCGAGAATCGCAAGCGCCGGGGTGGTGGCGAAGTTCACCGCAATCACCAAGCCAATCGCACCCATCAACATCGGCACCACCAAGTGCCAGCGACGTTCCTTGCGCAAGTCGGCGGAGCGGCCCACCAACAGCATGAACACGGCGGCCAGCAGGTACGGAATCGCACTCAGCCAGCCAATCACCAGGTTATCGCTGAAGCCCAGGTTCTTGATGATGGATGGCAGCCAGAAGTTGATGGCATACACGCCGCTCTGGATACAGAAGTAGATCAGGCCGAACGCCCAGATCGCCGGGTTCTTGAACACTTCGCCGAGCGAATCGGTGGTGGTTTTCGGTTTGTTGGCCAAGTCCGTCGCCTGATCGGCTTCCAGCACTGCACGTTCATGGGGCGTGAGCCACTTGGCGTTGGCAAAGCTGTCGCTGAGCAGGAAGTAGGCGAGGGCGCCCAGGATCACCGTGGGAATGCCTTGCAGCAGGAACATCCACTGCCAGCCCGCAAGGCCGCCTTGGCCGGCGGCGAAGTGGTTGAGGATCCAGCCGGAAAATGGGCTGCCCAGCAGGCCGGACACCGGAATTGCCGACATGAACAACGCCATGATCCGCCCACGGCGAAAGGTCGGGAACCACTGCGAGAGGTACAGCACCACGCCGGGGAAGAACCCGGCTTCTGCGGCACCGGTCAACAGGCGCAAGCCGTAGAAGTGGCTGGGAGTGGTGACGAACAGCAGGCAGGTGGAAAGCGTGCCCCAGACGATCATCATCAGTGCAATCCAGCGTCGAGGGCCGAACCTGGTCAGCGCCAGGTTGCTCGGTACACCACACAGCACGTAGCCGATAAAGAAGATCCCGGCCCCCAGGCCGTACACGGTCTCGCTGAATTTCAACGCATCGAGCATCTGCAACTTGGCAAAGCCAACGTTCACCCGGTCCAGGTAGTTGAACAAGTAGCAGATAAAAATGAAGGGGATCAGGCGCAGGGTAATGCGCTTGTAGATGGCGTTTTTATCGTCATCGGTGGCCAGTGTGGCAGCGGCGCTCTGTGACATGGCAGTCTCTCTTTATTATGATTTTTCGCGATGCGAGGGTAACGTTGATCGCCCAAAGAGTCTCGGCCACCTTGCTGGGTGCTGTCTTTGTGCCCGCGCACAGTCAAGCAGGCTTTGCGCTGTGCCTCTGAACAACAGCATGAACACCCCATGAACAACCGCGCCTTTCAAGGAACTTAGCCTCATGTTCGAGCTCGATCATGACCTGGCGCAGGATATCGTCAATCGCACCATGGCGATCCTGCCCTATAACGTCAACGTCATGGACAGCCAGGGGCTGATTCTGGGCAGTGGCGAGCCGGAGCGAATCAACACTCGCCATGAAGGCGCGCAGTTAGTGCTGGCCAATGGTCGCGTAGTGGAGATCGACGGCCAGACCGCCAAACACCTGAAGGGCGTGCAGCCCGGTATCAACTTGCCGTTGATGCACGACCAGCGCCTGATCGGCGTGCTGGGCATTACCGGCGAGCCGGCGTTGCTGCGCACCTACGCGCAACTGGTGCGCATGACCGCCGAAATGCTGGTGAGCCATCGCCATCAGCAAGCCGAGCAGCAATGGCGGCGCCAACGCTGTGATGACCTGCTGGCCTTGCTGCTGGCCGACAGCGGTAACTCGCCGCGCCTGGTGGATGAAGCCCAGCAGTTGGGGCTCAAGCCTCAGCTGGCCCGCACGCCCTACCTGTTCGAGTTGGGCGCAGGGCAATCGGCGGAGGCATTAAGTGCCTGGCTGACCAGCCGTTACCCGGATAGCTGGTGCGTGAGTTCCGCACAATTCTCGTTGTTGTGGTGCCGGCCTGCGTTGGCTCAAGTGGATAACCCAAGACTGCTGGAAAAGCTTCAGGGGCTGGGCTGGAATATCTTGCGGGTCGCCGTCGGCGGGCAGGCCGATGGCCTCGCCGGGCTGCGTCGTTGTTACCGGCGTGTGGGGGATTTGCTGGCCTATGGTCGCGATATCCTGCCGCAATCGAAGCTGTTGACCCTCAATCGCTACCGCCTGCCGGTGATGCTTTGGCGTCATCGCAACGACGATGCCTTGGACGAACTGCTCAACCCCTTGCGCAAAGTCCTGGCCAGGGACACCAACGGCCAGCTGTTGGCTACTTTGCGCAGTTGGTGTGAACACGATGGCCAAAGCCAGGCCTGTGCCGACGCCCTGGGCATTCATCGCAACAGCCTGCGTTACCGCATGGAACGCATTGCCGAACTCAGCGGCGTCGACCCGCTGACCCTTGACGGCATGCTCGCGCTGTACCTTGGCGTGCAGCTATTGCCCCAGGCTTTGTCGCAATGAACAACAAACCTCTCCCGCACTTGTGCATCGGACCGGCGTCATTGCCGATGGCAACTGGCAGCATGGGCGTTATAAAAACCGGAGAAAGCCCATGAAAATCATCATCGCCCCCGACTCATTCAAGGACAGCCTGAGTGCCGAAGGCGTAGCCCAGGCGATTGCCGACGGCCTCGCGCAGGTGTGGCCGGATGCACAGGTAGTCCAGTGCCCGATGGCCGACGGCGGTGAAGGCACGGTGGACTCGGTTCTCGCCGCCTGCCATGGCGAGCTGCGTCGCGAAACGGTGAGCGGGCCACTGGGCGAGGCGGTGGAGGCACGCTGGGGCTGGCTTGCCGACAGCCATACCGCGATGATCGAAATGGCCGAAGCCAGTGGCTTGCAACGTGTACCGACGGGCCAGCGTGATGCTTGCATCAGCAGCACATTCGGCACCGGCGAGCTGATCCGCGCCGCCCTGGATGCCGGTGCGCAGCGCATCATCCTGGCGATTGGCGGCAGCGCCACCAACGACGGCGGCGCGGGCGCGATGCAGGCGCTTGGCGTGCAGCTGCTTGACGCCCAAGGCCAGGCACTTGCACCGGGCGGGTTGGCTCTCGCAGGCCTGGCGCGGATCAGCCTGGAACACCTGGACCCACGTTTGGCCCAGGTGCGTTTTGAAATCGCGGCCGACGTCAACAATCCACTGTGCGGGCCGCAGGGCGCCTCTGCCATTTTCGGCCCACAAAAAGGCGCCAACCCACGGCAAGTCGAACAGCTTGACGCGGCGCTTGGGCACTTTGCCGATCACTGCGCCCAGGTGCTGCCCAAAGACGTGCGCGATGAACCGGGCAGCGGCGCGGCAGGCGGTTTGGGGTTTGCCGCCAAGGCCTTTCTCGGCGCGCAGTTTCGTGCGGGCGTGGAGGTGGTCGCCGAGCTGGTCGGCCTGGACTCGGCCGTGCGTGGTGCGGACCTGGTCATCACTGGCGAAGGCCGCTTCGACGCCCAGACCTTGCGTGGCAAAACGCCTTTTGGTGTGGCACGGATTGCTCAACGTCATGGCGTGCCGGTCATCGTGATTGCCGGCACCTTGGGCGAAGGCTATGAGCAGATGTATGCCCATGGTGTGGACGCCGCCTTCGCCTTGCCATCAGGCCCGATGAGCCTGGAACAGGCGTGCAGCGAGGCGCCGCGTCTGTTGCGCGAGCGCGCGGCGGACATAGCGCGGGTATGGCGCACAGCGTTCAGCCAGCGCAGTTAACAAGCCAGCTCCCACCCTAGCCAGCATGCAACCTTGCCGCCTACACTGGCCGGCCACTTGTCTTTCATAGGATGAAACGCAATGCACACACCTGAACCCCATATCGTGATCCAGCGCTTTACCGAAGCCCACCTCGAAGGCGTCGCTGCGCTCTATAACGAACCGGCCGTGTGCCGTCAGGTGCTGCAAATGCCTTACCAATCGGTGGAGGCCTGGCGCAACAAGCTGGCGTTGGATAATGAGCGGCGGCTACAGCTGGTGGCGGTGCATGGCGGCGAGGTCATCGGCCAGCTTGGCCTGGAGCAGACCCTGCGGGTGCGGCGCAGCCATGTCGGCTCGTTCGGCATGGGCGTGGCCACGGCCTGGCAGGGCAAGGGTGTGGGTTCCAGGTTGTTGGCAGCCGCGCTGGACGTGGCGGACAACTGGATGAACCTGCACCGCGTGGAACTCACGGTGTACGCCGACAATCAAGCCGCGCAAGGCCTGTACCGAAAGTTCGGCTTCGAAGTCGAAGGCCTGTTGCGCGATTACGCTTTGCGTGATGGCAAGTTTGTCGACACCGTCAGCATGGCGCGCCTGCGCCAATCGGCCTAATCCGCCAGTGCAAACGCCACCGCAGCCTGCGCATGCAGCTCGGTGGTGTCCAGCAACGGCAGGTGACTGTGTTGTGGCTTGATCAGCAGGCCGATTTCCGTACAGCCAAGAATGATCGCCTGGGCACCCTGTGCCGCCAATGACTCGATCACGCGTTGATAAACCTGGCGCGAAGCCTCGCTGATCACCCCGACACACAACTCCTCATAAATGATCCGGTGCACGGCCTCGCGCTCGTGCGCGTCGGGCACGAGTACGGTCAAGCCCTGCGCGGCCAGGCGGGCCTTGAGAAAGTCCTGCTCCATGGTGAACGCGGTGCCCAGCAGGCCGACCGTCAGGGTGCCGGCTTCGACCGCTGCCGCTCCCGCTGCATCGGCAATATGCAGGAACGGAATCGATACGGCCGCCTCGATACGCGGCGCCACCAAATGCATGGTGTTGGTACACAGCACCACACAGTCGGCGCCACCCGCTTGCAGGCGGCGCGCGGCGTCTTCGAGGATCAGCGCGGTGTCATCCCAGCGCCCGGCGTGCTGGGCTTGTTCCACCGGACCGAAGTCCACGCTGTACATCAACAGTTGCGCCGAGCGCAGCGGCCCGAGCTGGTCGCGCACCCGCTGGTTGATGATGCGGTAATACTCGGCGCTGGACTCCCAGCTCATGCCGCCGATAAGGCCGATGGTGCGCATGCGATGCTCCGGAACAGAAATGTTGCCTCACCTTACCCACAGGCCACGGATTAGTCATACGTAGTTGCCGGCGAAATCACCGGTGCAGTTGCGCAGGCGTTAA
Source organism: Pseudomonas edaphica (assembly GCF_005863185.1). Lineage (GTDB taxonomy): Bacteria > Pseudomonadota > Gammaproteobacteria > Pseudomonadales > Pseudomonadaceae > Aquipseudomonas > Aquipseudomonas edaphica. The sequence continues at coordinate 14,918 of NZ_VBVZ01000027.1, read as the reverse complement.
TCAAACGGTCAGCCGCCGCATCTGCCATGATCACCGCTCGCAACCTGGTTAACCCAAGGAAAATGGCAATGGACGATGTACAGCAACTGGGCGAGATGCTTCGTCATTACGCCGACAGCGAAGCGCATAAAAAACAGCAATTTGACCTGCAGTCAGCGCGCTGGGCACAAAAGCTCGGTGAGTTGTTCGGGCAGGTCGAACAGTGGCTGGAGCCGGTCAAGCGCGTTGGTTTGCTCGAGGTTCAGCGTGAAGCCTACGTCGCCAGCGGCCCGGGCCTGCCGGCCGAGAGTTCGACCTTCAAGACCGAAAAACTCACCGTGCATATCACCGGCAAGCCAGTGGAGTTTGTCCCGGAAGTGATGGGGGCCGGTGGTTTGATATCGGTGTCGGTGATGGGCCTTACCGCTGCTCGGCACGGCAGTGTGTCGCTGGTGTTGCCGGCCGATAAAAACGATTGGCTGTGGAAGAAAACCAATGGTTTGAAAGACCCGGACACCTTTGCCTTCGATGCCAACTTCCTGGCCACGCAACTGCAGAGCCTGATCCCGCGTGAGCGCGGCTGAAGGCTATTGGCTCGACCCGGTCAAATGTGGGCGTGGAGCGTCGGCGTGATCGGGTAATCATTTTCGGGCGCGCAGGGCGAATTTCTTCGTTTTGCGCTTGATGAAACGTTTAATCAAACAAAAAAATGCACGCGCAAGCGCTTGCGTACGGAAATGTATCTGGCATAGAGTCGGCAACACTCGATTACAAAAATAATAAATCCAGGAGCTCATCCATGAGCCTTGAACCCTTGCTTGAGATGCAGGGCATCAGCAAAACCTTTAATGGTTTGCGCGTGCTCAAGAATGTCGGCCTGAAGGTTTACCCCGGTGAAATCCACGCCTTGATGGGTGAGAACGGCGCCGGTAAGTCAACCTTGATGAAAATCCTTTCCGGCGCTTACCAGGCCGACCCCGGCGGCGAAATCCGCATCGACGGCCAGCCCGTCGCCACCTTCGACCCCGCCACTGCCAAGACCCTCGGCATCGCCGTGATCTACCAGGAACTGAGCCTGTGCCCAAACCTCAGCGTGGCCGAGAACATCTACCTGGGCCGCGAACTGCGGCGTGGCTGGACCATCGACCGCAAAGGTATGCAGGAAGGTTGCATCGAAGTGTTGCAACGCCTGGGCGCCGAGTTCAAACCCGCCACGCCCGTCAGCAACCTGTCGATTGCCGAGCGCCAATTGGTTGAAATCGCCCGCGCCCTGCATGCCCACGCACGCATTCTGGTGATGGACGAGCCGACCACGCCGCTGTCATCGCGCGAAACCGACCGCCTGTTTGCCTTGATCAAACAACTGCGCAGCCAGGGTCTGGCGATCATCTATATCAGCCACCGCATGGCCGAGATCTACGAGCTGTCGGACCGGGTGTCGGTGCTGCGCGACGGCCAGTACATCGGCGAACTGACCCGCGATGCGCTGTCGGCCGAAGTGCTGGTGAAGATGATGGTCGGCCGCGATCTGTCAGGCTTCTACAAGAAGGAACACGCCGCGTACAACCCCGGCAACGTGGTGATGCGTGTGCGCGACATGGCCGACGGCAAACGCGTGCGCCAGTGCAGTTTCGACCTGCATGCCGGTGAAGTGCTGGGCATTGCCGGGCTGGTCGGGGCAGGGCGCACGGAACTGGCACGGCTGATCTTCGGCGCCGACCCGCGCACCTGCGGCACCCTGGAAGTGGTCGGCAAGACCGTCACCCAACTGCGAAACCCGGCGGATGCGATTCGCGCAGGTGTCGTCTACCTCACCGAAGACCGCAAGGCTCAAGGCCTGTTCCTGGACATGAGCGTGGCCGACAACATCAACGTGTGCGCCTGTGTGCCGGATGCGCATGCCGGTGGCGTGCTGGACCGTGGGCACGCGGCGCAACGTGCCAATGATGCGATCAAGTCACTGTCGATTCGCGTGGCGTCGGGCAAGGTCAATGTCGGCGCACTGTCCGGCGGCAATCAACAAAAGGTGCTGTTGGCGCGGCTGCTGGAGGTCAAGCCGCATGTGCTGATCCTCGACGAGCCGACTCGCGGCGTGGACATCGGCTCCAAGTCCGAGATCTACCGCATCATCAATCAACTGGCGCTGGCCGGTGTGGGCATTGTGGTGATCTCCAGCGAGCTGCCGGAAATCATCGGCACCTGCGACCGTGTGCTGATCATGCGCGAAGGCCAGTTAGTGGCCGAAGTCGGCGGGGCTTCGGGCCACGTCATTTCCCAGGAACGAATTATCGACCTCGCCACTGGTGGCGATCAGGTGGCTGCCCATGGCTGATTCAATGATTGCAACAACCGGCAAGGCCGAACGCGTGCGTGAGCTGATGCGCACCGTCGGCATGCTGCCCGTGCTGGTCTTGCTGCTGGTGGGCTTTGCCCTGGCCAGCGAAAACTTCCTCACGGTGCAGAACCTGTCGATCATCACCCAGCAAGCTTCGGTGAATGTGGTGTTGGCGGCGGGCATGACCTTTGTGATCCTGACGGCGGGTATTGACCTGTCGGTGGGCGCGATTCTGGCGGCGTCTGCAGTGGTGGCCTTGCAGGCATCGATGTCGCCGCAGTTCGGCATGTTCGGGATTGCGGCGGGCATTGGTTTTGGCCTGTTGCTGGGCTTGGTCAACGGCGGGCTGATCGCTTTCATGCGGCTGCCGCCGTTTATCGTCACCCTGGGTGCGCTGACCGCCATGCGTGGCCTGGCGCGGTTATTGGCCGATGACAAGACCGTGTTCAACCCCGACCTGCCGTTTGCGTTTATCGGCAATGACTCCGTGCTCGGCGTGCCGTGGCTGGTGATCATCGCCGTGGCTGTGGTGCTGCTGTCCTGGTTCATATTGCGCCGCACCGTGATGGGCGTGCAGATCTATTCGGTGGGCGGCAACCCGGAGGCGGCGCGGCTGTCGGGCATCAAGGTGTGGAAAGTGCTGCTGTTTGTGTATGCCATGTCCGGCGCGCTGGCTGGGCTTGGCGCCGTGATGAGCGCCTCGCGGCTGTTCGCCGCCAACGGCCTGCAACTGGGGCAATCCTATGAGCTGGATGCGATTGCGGCGGTGATCCTGGGTGGCACCAGTTTTACCGGCGGCGTGGGCACTATCGGCGGCACGCTGATCGGCGCACTGATTATCGCGGTACTCACCAACGGCCTGGTGCTGCTGGGGGTATCGGATATCTGGCAGTACATCATCAAGGGCATCGTGATCATCGGCGCGGTAGCGCTGGATCGCTATCGCCAGTCCGGCGCACGAACCTGATTCACCTCAACAACAATCACAAGAGAGACCGGTATGAACTTCAAACGTATCTTTCCCGTTATGGCCTTGGCTGCCCTGCTGTCCCATGGCGTCGAAGCCCGCGAACTCAAAGCCCTGGGCATCAGCATGGGCTCGCTCGGCAACCCGTATTTCGTGACCCTGGCCGACGGCGCCACTGCGCGGGCCAAAGAGCTGAACCCTGCTGTGAAGGTCACCTCGGTGTCGGCCGACTATGACTTGAGCAAGCAGTTTTCCCAGATCGACAACTTCATCTCATCCAAGGTTGACCTGATCCTGCTTAATGCCGTCGACCCATCGGCCATGGCCTCGGCCATCAAGAAAGCCAGGGATGCCGGCATTGTGGTAGTGGCGGTGGATGTGGACGCCAAAGGCGTAAACGCCACGGTACAAACTGACAACGTCGAAGCCGGCAAGTTGGCCTGCCAGTTCCTGGTGGACAAGCTGGCGGGCAAGGGCAATGTGATTATCCAGAACGGCCCGCAAGTGACCGCCGTGACCGACCGCGTCAAAGGCTGCAAAGCGGCATTGGCCGGTGCACCGGACATCAAGGTGCTGTCCGATGACCAGGACGGCAAAGGCTCACGCGAAGGTGGCTTGAATGTGATGCAGGGTTACCTCACGCGTTTCCCGAAAATCGACGGCTTGTTCGCGATCAATGACCCACAAGCCATCGGCAGCGACCTGGCGGCCAAACAGCTCAAGCGCAGCGGCATCATTATTACTTCGGTGGACGGTGCGCCGGATATCGAAAACGCGCTGAAGACCGACACCCAAATCCAGGCCTCTGCCAGCCAGGACCCTTGGGCCATGGCCCAGACTGCCGTCAACGTCGGCAATGACATTCTCAATGACAAAGCCCCGGCCGAAGCGGTTACCCTGCTCACGCCAAAACTGATCACCCGCGACAACGTTGCGACGTACAGCGGCTGGTCGAGTAAACATTGAGTTAAAGGGGAAAGCGTTGTGGTCACCATGGATGACGTGGCAAGCCGGGCCGGGGTGTCCACCTCGACCGTGTCCCACGTGTTGAACGGCACTCGCAAGGTCAGCCCGGCCACGGTGCAGGCGGTGCAGCGTGCGATCCAGGCGTTGGGCTATATCCCCAATACCCTGGCGCGCTCGCTGGCGCGTTCGAGCACCAATACCATTGGCGTGGCGATCTCGGCGCTGTCCAACCATTACTTCAGCGAAACCGTGCAAGCGATTGAAACCGAGTGCGTGCGCCACGGCTACATGATGCTGTTTGCCGACCCGCACGACGACCCGGAGCAGGAATTGCGGGTGGTCACGGCGCTGCATCACCGGCGGGTCGACGGGATTTTATTGGCGCCGTCGACCGGCTCCAGCGCGTTGGAATATCTGCAGGCCAACGAGATGCCGACGGTGCTGGTGGACCGCATGATGAGCGAGCAGTTTGATCAGGTTGGGGTGGAGAACACCCAGTCCACCCAGGCGCTGGTCGCACACTTGATTGAACATGGGCACCGGCGCATCGGCTTTATTGCCGGGCGCGAAGGGCTGAGCACTACCGATGAACGCGTGGCCGGTTATCGTGCGGCGTTACAGGCAGCGGGGCTGGTGTTCGACCCACAGTTACTGGTCAACGGCGGTTCCAACAGCGAGCCTGCGCGACAAGCAACCGCGCAGTTGTTGGCGTTACCGGTGCCACCCACGGCAATCATGGCCGGCAATAACCTGATGACGCTGGGCGCCATGCACGCCCTGCGTGAGGCACGCATTGAGGTGCCCGGCCAGATGGGCCTGGTGGGCTTTGATGATTTTGACTGGGCGGATTTCTTCGTGCCACGCCTGACCCTGATCGCCCAGCCGGTCAAGGAACTGGGCGCCCGCGCGGTGCATATGCTGCTGCAACGCATGGCCACGCCCGGCGCACCCACCCAAAGCGTGCGCCTGGCGCCGAGCCTGCAACGGCGTGACTCTTGTGGCTGTATTGAAGTGGAATAATCTACGTATGCGCAACCCTGTTTCCCTCGGCATAGACCTCGGCACGTCAGAGCTCAAGGCGATTTTGATGGACGTCGACGGCAGCGTGCTGGCCCACGTCGGTGTGCGCCTTGGCGTTTCACGGCGCCACAGCGGCTGGTCCGAACAGGCCCCCGAAGACTGGTGGCAAGCCTGTTTGCAAGCGCTGGCGCAGCTGCGCGAGCATGCGGCGTTTGCCCGTGTGGCGTGCATCGGCCTGTCCGGGCAGATGCATGGCGCGGTATTGCTGGGCAAGGATGATCGCGTGCTGTACCCGGCCATCCTGTGGGATGACGCGCGCGCGGTGGCCCAGGCCGCGCAACTGGGCAGCGGGTTTGCCGAACCCACCGGCAGCCTGCCAATGGCCGGGCTGACGGCGCCCAAACTGCTGTGGCTGCAACAGCATGAACCCGAGGTATTCAAGGCGATTGAGTGTGTGCTGTCGCCCAAGGATTACCTGCGGTTACGCCTGACAGGCGAGCGCATCAGCGATATGTCGGATGCCGCCGGCACCCTGTGGCTGGACGTCGCGCAGCGCGAATGGTTTGCGCCGATGCTCCACGCCACCGGCCTGACGTTGGCACACATGCCCCGGCTGGTGGAGGGCGGTGCGGCGAGCGGTGTACTGAATGTAAGCGGGTTGGGCCTGTCGCCCGAGGTGGTGATTGCCGGTGGTGGTGGCGATAACCCGGTGGCGGCGGTCGGCATCGGTGCGGTCAATGCCGGTGACGGCTTTATTACCTTGGGCACCAGCGCGGCCATCGTCGCCATCACCGACCACGCCGCCGGCAACCCGGCCAGTGCCGTGCACAGTTTCTGCCACGCCTTGCCCAACCGCTGGTACACCATGGGCGCCATGCTCGCCGGGGCCAGTTGCTTGCGCTGGGTGGCGCGCTTGACCGGCCAGCCGGATGAACAAACATTGCTGGATCAGGTGCAGGCGCAGTTGCCCATCGAGCAGCCGGTGCCGCTGTCGACGCCGTTGTTTCTGCCGTACCTGGCCGGTGAACGCACGCCGCACAACGACCCGTTATTGCGCGGTGGGTTTATGAACCTGGGGCATGACTGCACCCCGGCGATGCTCGGTTATGCGGTGATGGAAGGCGTAGGTTTCGGCTTGCTCGATGCGCTGCGTGCGGTGCAATCGACCGGTGCCGACGTGACGGCCTGCGCCTTGGTCGGCGGCGGGGCACGGAGTGCGTATTGGGCGCAGTTGCTGGCCAATATCCTCCAGCGGGAGATCTTCACGCTGCACGGCAGTGAATTGAGCGCGTCTGTGGGGGCGGCGAAGCTGGGGTTTATGGCGATTGGGCAGGGCGCGGATTTGCTTACGGCGGGGATGCCGGTCAAGGCGAGGTATTTGCCGAACCCTCTGCAACAGAAACTGTTAGAGGCTCGGCACTGTAAATTCAGGGGGCTCTTGGATGCTGCAAAATTTTTGAACGTTTGATTCAAGAGTCTCGTAGTTACGCACTCCTTTGTTGCCCCCGATATTAACGTCGATAAAAATTTCTTTTTTGCACATCGCTCAACATTGCACTCCACTCAGTAAAAGAGGGTTCGCCATTAACGAAGTCCGCCTCCAACCTCCAGGAACCGGCGTTACTTGAAAATTCAAGTACAGTCTCCTGCCTGCCGTCGCTATAAAAATGATAGTGCCCATTCACGTTTTGCTTTTCCCCCAAGGTCCGATCACTAAAATAGCCACTGAAATAGCCGTCCTTCTCGCGAAAGTAGTCGATTTCCAAGGTGTATTCATCATTGACACCGCTGTCGTAAAAACCGTTGATAGGATTTGACATGTTGATCGTCCTCTGCAGCGTTATAGATCATTGTGGCTATCGTTGAGTAATACACCAGCATAGGCCCGCCAGATTTGAGCACTTGTGCTTCAAAGCTCGCATCCTTAGCGTAGTTATGAGCATTGGATTCTCTCCAGTGATGCACAACGCTAACAAGTCGTACTCAGCTGAGCACCTGTGAAAATTGACAGTTTTTTATATTCAAAGGCAATAAGCGTCGCTGTTTCAGACGATTGTATCGGCTAACTCACGCAGCACCGTCAGCAACGATGTTTCCCCCTTAAGCACCTGCTCATGCTCAAAACAGATCCAGCCTTCATTGAATCCATCGACCATGCGCATACGTGGCAGAGGGTTCTGAGCGCCCTGGGCGCGCAACAATGCTTCCCAGGTGTCACGCGCCACCCCTTCAGCGTGCACGTCGCGGCCGAGCACCTGTGACAAGCCTTGGGCGATGTCGTTGGGGCTGACCCACTGGCCTTCCAGTTCAACCACCTGATGGCCGGCCCACGCCTGTTGCAGCAACTGCGCGGCGAGGGTGCCGATATCCGCCGTGGCGATCATCGGCACCGACTTGTCCAGAGGTTGCAGAAAGCTGTGGATCACGCCGGTTTCCCGCGCAGTAATCAGGTCGTACGCCGCATTTTCCATAAACCACGCGGGACGCAGGAAGGTCACCGGAATGTCCAGTGCGCTCAGGGCCTGTTCCATCAGGGTACGCTGGGTCAGCAAGTTGACCTCAGTAGCCTGGGCGCCGATGGTCGAGAGGCACAGCACCTTGTTCGGCGCAGCTGCCTGCAACGCCTGGCTGACTGCGGCAATCACCGCACGGGCTTCGGGAAAACCCGGCTGCGGATCAAACCCGGGAGGCGGCAGGATAAACACGCCGGTTGCGCCCATGAACGCTTCGGTTAATGCCTGTGCGTCGTCCATCTGCGCAAACACTACTTCGCAACCTTGATCGGCCCAAAAAGCTGCTTTGCCCGCATCGCGAATCACCGCGCGCACCGGCTGGCCAGCTTTGATGAGGTTACGCGCGAGTGCGCCGCCGACTTTGCCGGTAATACCCGTAATCACATACATGAGCTTTATACCTGTGGTTTCCATTGAGTGGAGCCCAGCATAAAGATCGGCCAGTGATGACAGAATAGCGATTGCGTCACTGCTTTAATGACGCAAAATCACTAATCGGCGAGAGGCGGCAAACGGCGTTTTACCGGGGTTTTCTTGACGATGGCCGTGTTGGTTTCGGCATACACGTTAAGGCGGTCGAGCAGGCTGTCGAGCTGGTCCATGGTGCGCACATGCAAGCGTGCGATAAAGCAGTCGTCGCCGGTGACCTTGTCGCACTCGGTGAACTCGGGGATTGCCTGGATCTGGCGCTCCACCTCCTGCAACTTGCCGGGCAGGGGGCGGATACGCACGATGGCTTGCAGCAGGTAGCCGAAGTGTTTGGGGTCAATATCAACCGTGTAGTGGGTGAGCACGCCGCGCTCTTCAAGGCGTCGCAAGCGCTCGCCGACACTGGGCGATGACAGCCCGGTAATGCCCGCCAAGGCCTTGAGCGACAGGCGCGAGTCGTCCATCAAGGCGCTGATCAGTTGCTGGTCGATGGTGTCAATCATGCTGCCTGCCTAATAACAAAAGGTGAATAAAGGGTTTTGCCTTTTTTAGTCGCTGGAGCCGCTGACCAGCAGATTGCCATAATTGCGCCTCACTTGAGGAGCTTTCATCGTGGACACATCTATCCGTCGCGGGTCGTGGGAAATGGTCGCCGCCATGCTGATTTCGGGCACCATCGGCTGGTTTGTATTGGTCTCTGGTGTATCGGTGATCGAGGTGGTGTTCTGGCGCTGCGTGATCGGCGCGCTGGCCTTGTTGCTGGTCTGCGCTCTGCTGGGTTATCTGCGGCTTGAATTGCTCACCTGGGCCAAGTTCGGCTTGGCGATGCTCAGTGGCGTGGCCATCGTCGGCAATTGGTTGCTGTTGTTCGAATCCTATTCCCACGCCTCAATTGCAATCAGCACGGCGGTCTACAACGTGCAGCCGTTTATGTTGGTGATGCTGGCCGCGGTATTTCTCGGTGAGAAAATCACCGTGCAGAAAATGGCGTGGTTGAGCGTCGCGTTCCTCGGCATGTTGGCGATTGTCACCGCCCATGGTGAGCAGCAAAGCGGTGGCGAGGCTTACCTTGCGGGTATTGCGCTGGCCTTGGGGGCGGCATTTTTGTATGCGATTGCCGCGCTGATCATCAAGCGCCTGAAGGAAGTGCCGCCGCATTTGATGGCGTTGATCCAGGTGACAACCGGCGCACTGTTACTCGCGCCGCTGGTGCCCTGGAACAGCCTGCCGGTGTCAACCAATGCGTGGGCTGCACTGGTGACGCTTGGGGTGGTACACACCGGTTTGATGTACGTGTTGTTGTACGGCGCGATCCAGAAACTGCCCACCGCCATCACCGGGGCACTGTCGTTTATCTATCCGATTGCGGCGATTTTTGTTGACTGGATTGCGTTCGGCCATCGCCTGGGCTGGCTGCAATGGCTGGGCGTGGCCGCAATCCTGCTGGCGGCAGCGGGGTTGCAGCGGGGCTGGTGGTGGCCCCGCGCCCCAAGGGCTAGTGCGTGCCCTGAAAGATGATGTTTTCCGGGTTGAAATGCTCCACCTTACTGCCCGGCTGCGGCAGCCCAAGGATATGCCCCTTGATCTTGCCCACCACGTGCATCTCGCATGGCTTGCAGTCGAACTTGAGGGTCAGCACTTCGTCGCCGTGAATCAACTGCATCGGTGCCACCTTGGTTTTCACGCCGGTCACACCCTTGGCCTGTTTAGGGCACAGGTTGAAGGAGAAACGCAGGCAGTGCTTGGTGATCATCACCGGCACCTCGCCGGTTTCTTCGTGGGCTTCGAAGGCCGCGTCGATCAGCTTGACGCCGTGACGGTGATAAAAATCACGGGCCTTCTGGTTGTAGACGTTGGCCAGGAACGACAAGTGCGCTTCCGGGTAGACCGGCGGCGGTGAGGTTTCAGCTTTGCGCCCGCCACGCGGGTGCGCGGCAACGCGTGCGGCAGTCAGTGCTTCGATCACTTCACGGCGCAAGGCCTTGAGCTGCGAGTTGGGGATGAAGAACGCCTGCGGCGCATCCAGCTCGATTTGCGTGGCGTGGTATTCGGTGGTGCCGAGTTGGCCAAGCAGGTCGCGCAGGGTATCGAGCGCCTGTTCCGGCTTGTTGGCCACGCCAAACGGGCCGGGCAGGGTGACGCTGGCGCTGATGCCTTCTTCGCTGGTGGCGGTGACTTCAAGCTGGTCTTCACGCAGGCGTGCCACCCAGGTCAGGCCGATGCGGCGCTCGGCGGAGGTTTTGAGCAGTGCTTGTTGCCAGTTATGGTCGAGGTTGCGGTTCAGCGGATGGTTCGGGCGCAGTTGATGCAGGCCGGCCGGCATTTCATTTGGCTCGACGCGGTAGCGATAGCGCTTCTGGCCGTCTTCCTCGAACTCGCCCTTGGCTTCGGCGATGTTGGCACGGAAGCCCACCACTTCACGCTTGATCAGCACATTGAGGCCGTCGCCATTGGACAGCGGCTCATGGGTGACCACCTGCAAGTCGCGCTTGCCGGCTTTTTCCACCACACCCACCGGCAGGCCGGTAAAGGTTGGGGTGTCGAAGGCGCCGATGTCGATCTTGCGGTCGCTGACGAAATAGTCGGTGCTGCCACGGTGGAAGGTTTTTTCCGGGTCGGGCAGGAAGAAGTGCGCGGTACGGCCGCTGGAGGCACGGGCCAGGTCCGTGCGGTCTTCGAGCACATCATCAAGGCGCTGGCGGTAATAGGCGGTGATGTTCTTCACATAGCCCATGTCCTTGTAGCGACCTTCGATCTTGAACGAACGCACGCCGGCTTCGACCAGGGCGCGGATGTTGGCGCTCTGGTTATTGTCTTTCATCGACAGCAGGTGCTTTTCAAAGGCCACGACGCGGCCCTGGTCATCTTTCAAGGTGTACGGCAGGCGGCAGGCCTGGGAGCAGTCGCCACGGTTGGCGCTGCGGCCATTTTGCGCGTGGGAGATATTGCACTGCCCGGAGAACGCCACACACAGCGCACCGTGAATGAAGAACTCGATGGCGGCATCGGTCTCGTCGGCGATGGCGCGGATCTCTTGCAGGTTCAGCTCACGGGCCAATCCCAACTGCGAGAAACCGGCCTGGTCGAGAAACTTGGCGCGGGCCAGGGTACGGATATCGGTCTGGGTGCTGGCATGCAGCTCGATGGGCGGAATATCCAGCTCCATCACGCCCAGGTCTTGCACGATCAAGGCATCGACACCGGCGTCGTAGAGCTGATGGATCAGCTTGCGCGCAGGCTCCAGCTCGTTGTCATGCAGGATAGTGTTGATGGTGGTGAACACGCGGGCGTGGTAACGGCGGGCGAATTCCACCAGTTGAGCGATATCGCTCACCTCGTTGCACGCATTATGGCGTGCACCGAAGCTTGGGCCGCCAATGTAGATGGCGTCGGCGCCATGCAAGATAGCCTCGCGCGCAATGGCGACATCACGGGCAGGGCTGAGCAATTCCAGGTGGTGCTTGGGCAAGGACATAGTTTTTTTAGTCAGGCTTGTCACGGTTGAGGCGCGCATTGTAGCTGTGAAATGCCTGACCGGCATCTACCGCAGGGCTGTCATGTGGTAGCCAGCTTGCTTGCGATGTGGGCAACTCGGTCCATCAGGCACACCGAGGTGATGCCATCGCAGGCAAGCCAGCTCCCACAGTGGATGGGTGTTGTGGCTTGGAATTCAGGCCTTGGCGGCCATCGCGGTGACTTCCACGCGCATGCCTTCTACCGCCAAGGCAGCCACGCCGACGGCGGCACGAACGGGCCAGGGCTTGGCGAAAAAGCGTTTGTAGACTTCGTTGAATGCCGCGCGGTCAGCCATGTCGGTGAGGTAGATGGTCAGGTGCATCACCCGGTCCATGGAGCTACCGGCTTTCTCCAGCGCGACCTTCAGCGCTTGCAGGGTGCATTCGCTTTGCAGGGTGATATCGCCCAGTTCCAGGCTGCCGTCGGCGTGCGTCGGGATTTGGGTGGAAACCAGGATGCCATTGAAGCCGATGACGTCGCTGGAGATGGAGTCGGCATCCGGGTCGGGGGTGAAGGACAGGTCGTGGTTGGCCATGGGGCTCTCGTAAAAAATTAAATCAATAGGGGCGCACAGTCTAAACAGGCGGGCATCGGAGGTCACGCCAGCGATCTTCAATACCTGATAACCTGCTCGACAGTTACACTGGCGGCTTAAATACCCCTGTAGAAGCGATAAGGACATCGAATGACAGTTGAATTGATGACAACGGCAGTGTGCTGGGACTCGGAAGAAAATGTATCGGCGAAATTTGCCCATCATTATTCCAAAGGCTTCTTTTACTTTTGCCCGGAATGTTTTGTTCGAGTAGTCGGGGCAAAGTCGATACTGGATAACTTTTTTTTCAAAGCGCCCCAATCCCACTTGCAACGCTGCATAAACGCAAAGGCTTCCTCTACAAATGCTAACGCGTCTGGTACGTCTACCCCGCGACCTGCCTACGTGCCACCGCCGTTCATCCCTAGTCATCTGGGCATGTTTAAATTGAAAAGGAAGGGCACTAAACCGACGGATATACAGATGCAGTCACTGGTTTCAAAGGTAAAGGTCAAACCAGTTGTGTACCCCGGCACCCTGGCTGAAGTAGTGGAAGCATGGTCTTTAATGACCCCGAGTCAGCGTCAGCAAGCCCCGCTTTCAGTCGCAGGCCAGCCATTGACTTACTTCAACGCCTTCGCTCAAGTGAACAACACCCAAAGAAGTATTCAGTCATTGGGATGTCATCAACTCATTAGTTACATTGAGGCGAAAACCTCAGTGCTGAGTAACGTGACGTGTTTCGTGACACGACGTAAGTTCGACACACAGAACAAGCCCATCAGGGCAATTATCAAAAGCACTCATCCTGCGGCTGCCCATTTTGCAAACGATCAGCTGGTAAAGCTGTTTCTGTACGGGCCTGCGCCATCGATGAACCCGAAAAATACATACTTCGAAATGCAACCCTGCACTGCATACAGTGGATTTGTTGTGATGCCCTGATGGTTTCTTGAAAAGAATATGAGTGTCAGTGCGCCGGCGAGCCGCATGAGTTCGCCGGCGCAATGGGTTGATTACAACAGAGTAAACGGATAGTCGACGATCACCCGCAGCTCATTCAACTTGCCGTCGCGTTGGTCGGCGTTGGATGAAACCATGGCGTCACGCACACGAAACGACAGGTTTTTCGCCGGGCCGCTTTGCAGCACGTATTTGGCCTCCACATCGGTCTCGTGGTGGTCGCCGTCGGCGCCATAGTCGCCGGCGTAGGCACTGTTGGTCGGGGTGTGGGTGCCATTGATGTCCGAGCCGTTGACGTAGCGGGTCATGAAGCTCAGGCCCGGTACGCCGTAACTGGCCATGTTCAGGTCATAACGGATGCCCCACGACTGTTCGCCCGGCCCGTTGAAGTCGCCCCACTGGATCGAGTTGGCCAGGAACACCGAGTCGCCGCCTTCGCCCGCGCCATTGTTGCCGGTGCCGATGTAGTCGAACGGCGTGTCGCCGTGGACTTTCTGGAACGACAGCGTCAGGGTATGCGCCGCCAGGAACGAGTAGGCCGCCGCCACCGAGTAGGTGGTGTTGTTGATGGCCCCGGCCTTGGCGCTGCCGGTGTCGAGGGTGCGGTACAGGTTGCCGTCCAGCGCGAGTGACTGGTCATACCCCAGTGGGATCACGTAGTTGAGGTTGGTGTAGTACTGGCGCCAGATGTCTTCCAGCTGACCGGCATACAGGGTCGCGCTCAACGATGGGGTAAAGGTGTATTTGCCGCCGACAAAACTTGCGCTGTTGGCCGCCACGTTGGCGTAGGTCGCGTAGATATCGTGGTCATGGTTGCTGGTCATGCCGCTGTTGGTGCTGGTGAAGTGCCCGGCTTCCAGGTCCAGGCCTGCGATTTCGCTGCTGGTCAGGTCAAACCCGGTGGCGGTCTGCGGCAGAATGCGCGTGCCGCCGGTGGCGAATACCGGCGCGGTGGGTTGCATGTCACCGAATTTAAGCTGGGTTTTGGAAACCTTGATCTTTACCGCAGCGCCCACTGAGCCATAGCCATTTTCCGGGTCGCCATTGCGGTTGGTCGGTAATTCACCGGTGCCGGCATCGGCGTGGGTGGCGTCGAGTTTCATCGCGCCGTAGGCGTAGGCATCCACGCCAAAACCGATGGTGCCCTGGGTAAAGCCCGAGGCGTAGTTGAGCATCGCGCCTTGGGTCCAGTCGCGGTTGTCGGCCTTGCCACTTTGGCGGTCGCGGTCGAAGTAATAGTTGCGCAATAACCCGGTAATGCTGCTGCCGTCGATAAAACCTTTGGAATCGGCCTGGTCGCTGACTGACTCGGCGAGGGCCGCTTGGCTGATACTGGCGCACACCGCCAGCGTTAACAGGCTCCACTGTTTGATCATGTTGTTAGTTCCCCGGAATAATTAACGCGTGCACAGAAACACCGCATGCTTGGATTGCGCTTAAGGTTGTATGGCAGATGTTTCAGGTGAGCGTAATGCTGTTTTTATTGTGCTCGACGTGGTTGTCGAAGCTGATTTTTATCATATTTTTCGAGGGCAGCAGCGGTGCCGAGGATTAAACTCGATTAATTAAACTTCACCTCTTTTAATGTCTCATGGGTGTAGCGTTGACAGGGTCTTAGCCGCTCTGCTTCGACAAAACCTTTGGTTTGCCGCCGCAGGCTCTGCGGCGGATTTTTTAAGCTGATATCAATAAATA
>NZ_VBVZ01000279.1 GCF_005863185.1 Pseudomonas edaphica | reverse complement strand
CTCCTGTACCTGCCGTAACCAACTTTCAAATCGCGGGTCTTGCAAGCTCTGCCGGCAGCGCAGCAAGGTCCACTGCCCCACCTTGGAGAACTCCAGGGGCCGCGTTGAGGTCGCGCCGACCCACAAGCCCCACAGCGTCCAGTACCAATCATTGATCAGCGCATAGAGGCGGCAGCGGGCGTAATCGCACTCGCGACACTCACCGGCCCAGGCCTTGATGCCGTCACGCCACTGGCTTTCAAAGGCATACAACTCGTTGAGGCTGACGGCCACGTCGTACCACGGGTCAAAGCAACCAGCGTAGTCGAAGTCGATCAGTTGCAGCGCGCCGCCGGGGCCGATCATCACATTGCTCGCCAGCCCGTCGCCGTGCAAGGGCACGCAGGTGCCAGGGCTCAATTGCAGCGCGGTCCAGGCCAGATCGATGCAGGTTTCAATCCACCCATGATCAGCGGGCAGGCCCACGCCGTCACGGCTGCACAGCTCACGCAGGTGCTGGATATCCTGCAACGGCGAACGGTTGAAGCCCGGTGAGGTGCCGACGTGCAACTGCCGCTTCAAGGCCCACAGCGCTTGCAGGCGCTGGGGTTGCAGTAACTCATCGAGCCGTGCCCAACGCCACTCGTGGGCCGGCAAGGCATCCAGCAGCAGCACGCCGGCAGCCACATCCACCAGGCGCACGCCGGGGGTCACGTCACAGTCAGCCGCCAGTTGGGTGGCGCGGCCGGTGCGCTCTATGTCGATCAGCGCACGCATATCGTCGTGCAGCACTTTGGCGTAGCACTGGCCCCAGGGCGCCGTGAGGTGAAAGCCGGTCCACTCGGTGGCCAGGCGTATCGGCGAGGCGATACCGGCAGTGCCGTCCGAGACCTCGACATGGGCAGACAGGCCGGCGGACTCCAGGGCGCCCATCAGGCGCGACAGTGCGTAGGAACAGTTGGACATGTCGTCCCTCACCGGTAAGCGTTGGGGGAAGTACAGGCGCAATGCAGCAGCGCGGTCAGCATCTGCAGGCCGGTGCGCATGTCGCGGTCATGGGTGAGTTCCGCCTCGTTATGGGACACGCCGTTGCTGCTCGGAATGAACAACAGGCATGCCGGGTAATGCCGGCCGAGGCTGATGGCGTCGTGGCCGGAGACCGTGACAGTGTTGCCGACCGCCAGCCCCAGTTGTTGACCGACACCGTAGGCCAATTCGGCAAAACCATGGTGTAACGCGATGGGCGCACGCAGGGCGCGGCTTTCGACTTCGTATGTGGTGGCGGTCGATGCAGCGACGGCCTTGAGGCAGGCATCCAGCCGATAACCGGCAACCGCCAGCAATGCCGTGTCCGGCGAGCGGTATTCCACATGCAAGGTGACGCGCGAGGGCACCACGTTCGGCGAGTTGGGGTAAATTTCCAGGCGCCCTACCGAGCTGTGAAACTGCAGCCCGTGCACGTCCGCTTCGGCGCGCACGGTGGTTATCGCATGCGCCGCCGCGAGCAAGGCATCTTTGCGGGCGGCCATCGGGGTTGGGCCGGTGTGGTTCTGTTCGCCGTCGAAACGGATACGCTGCTTGAGCGCCGCCCAGGTTTCACGCACTACGCCGATGTCCAGGCCTTGGCTTTCCAGACCGTCGCTTTGTTCAACGTGGATTTCCACATAACCGGCCACATCCAGTTCAACCAGGCCGTCCCCCAGATAGCCGATCGCTTGCAGCGCATCTTTGAGACGAATGCCGTCGCCATCGCGGCATTCCCAGGCTTCGTGCAGGGCCAGGTCGCCGGTAAACACGCTGCTGCCGATCAGGCTGGGTTGAAAGCGCGCGCCTTCTTCGTTGGTCCAGTTCACCACCGCCAGGTTGCACGCCGGGGTTTCGCCGCGCTCGTGCAGTTGGCGCGCCAGGCTGGCGATGGCGACTGCGCCAGCCAACACCCCATAGATACCGTCGAAACGCCCCGCGCTGGGCTGGCTGTCCAAGTGCGAGCCGCACAGCACATAGGGGGCGTCCGGGTTGAAGGTGATCAGCCCGAACAGATTGCCGATGGCGTCTACGCGCACGTCGAAACCGCGCTCACGCAGCCACGCGCTGAACAGGTCGCGCACCGCACCGTCTTCGGCCGATGCGGCCAGGCGGTGCAAACCACCTGCCGGTGTCGCACCGATGGCTGAGCTGTCGCGAAACAGCGTCTCGAAGGCCTCGACGTCCGCCTCACTGGGAGACAGCCACTCAGGGGTAAAGGATGTCGACATGGGCGTGCTCCAGGCAGGTCGCAAACTCCGCGGACGGAGGACGATTGGTGACCAAAGTGGTGATGGCGCTGAACGGCAGTGTGTTGATGAACGTGCGATGGCCGAACTTGGCGTCGTCCGCGAGGATGACGCTGCGCAGGCAATGTTGGGTCAGGGTGCGGCGCAGCAGCGCCTCGGGCTCCTGGTAGTCCATGAAGCCCAGCTGCAAGTCCACCGCGCCGATGCCCATGAAGGCGATGTCGTAGTGAAACTGCCGGACAAATTCCAGGGTGTGGGCGCCGATCAGCGCATTGTCATTACGGCGCACATCACCGGGCACCACCAGCACCTGATTACTGCTTTGCTGGGTGATCAACTGCGCGATGTCCAGCGAGTTGGTGATGATGCGCAGTTGGCTGAAACCAATCAATTGCTGGGCCAGGGCCAGGGTCGAGGTGCCGGTATCGAGAAACAGCACCATGCCCTCGCTGACCAGTTTGGCACCACAGACTGCCATGCGGGTCTTGGCCTGGGCCTTGATGCGGGTGCGCACTTGCAGCGGTTGTTCTTCGTTCAGCCTGGGCAAGATCGCGCCGCCATGGATGCGACGCAACTTGCCGGCCTCCTCCAGGTATTTGAAGTCGCGGCGAATGGTTTCTTCGCTGACGAACAGCGCTTGCGCCAGGTCCGACGCCTTGACGCGCTGATGTTGGGTGAGCATGAGCATGATTTCGTCGAGACGCGGCTGATTGAGCATAAAGGATGCATTCCAAGGCAAATTCGAGCCGTCAGTATCGCGCGCTTTGCGCCCACCACGGTACGCGGCATGCACCGGTCCGGCGGGGGGCAAAGGACGACTGACGGCGATTGATCGGGTCACGTTTACCTCTCACTCATCGGGGTGTGAAAGGGCAGAAACACTACAAAAGGATCTGTCCAGGGCAGGCCTCTAACGAGCCGGCTCCACGGGGCAATCAGGCACTACAACAACAGCGGCGGCAGGTGCTGGTCCCAAGGCGCAATGGCTTCTACTGCGGCGCAGAACTGCAACACCTGGGCGTCGGCAAAGCGCGGGCCGACCACTTGCAAACCAATCGGCAAGCCGCTCGGGCTGAAGCCGCAAGGCAGGCTCGCAGCGGGGTTGCCGGTGATATTGAACGGGTAGGTAAAGGGCGTCCAACGTGCCCAGGGCACCGCGCCGTCCGCGCCCGGCCAGCCTTCGGGCGCGACCTGGTCGGCGGCGAACGGCAGGGTTGGCAGGGTGGGCAGCAGCAACACGTCATAGTCGTTGAACAGCGCGTGCACCTGGTTGGCGAAGTGCGCCCGTTGTTGCACGGCCTTGAGGTAGTCACCGAGGTCGTAATCGCCCGCGCGCTGGATCAGCGCGGCAAAGCCTGGGTCCAGTTGGTCGAGGCGATCCGCCAGGGCTTTGCCGTAGGCAATGCCGCGTCCGCCGACCCACAAGGTTTCGAATGTGGCGAGTGGGTCCTGCCAGTCCAGCGTCAAGGTGGTCACGGTGACCGGCAAGCGTTCCGCCAGGTTGTACACGACGGCTTCGACGCTAGCGGCAATGATCGGGTCGACCGGGGTGTTGAACAATGTCGGGCAATACGCCACCCGCAGCGGCCCCAGTGGCTGGTCGCAGCGCGCAAGGCAGGATTCGGTCAATGCGGGCAAGGCCTGATGATCCAACGGATCCGGCCCGGAAAGGATGTCGAACAACAAAGCGCTGTCGCGCACCGTGCGCGTGATCGGCCCGGCATGGCTGAGCATTTCGGTGGCCGACCAAGGCCAGGTCGGAATGCGGCCCAGTGAACCTTTCATGGCAAACGCCCCGCAGAACGCGGCCGGAATGCGCACCGACCCACCGCCATCGGAACCCAGCGTGCCCGGCACCAAACGGGCCGCCACGGCAATCGCCGAGCCGGAGCTGGAACCACCGCTGGTGAGCTGTGGGTTCCAGGGATTGCGCCCGTTGCCGAACACACGCGAGGTACTGGCGCCGGTCCAGCCGAATTCAGTGGTGGCGGTTTTGCCGAGGATGATTGCACCGGCGTCCTTGAGGCGGCGAATGATCGGCGCATCCTGGCTGGGCACATGCTCAAGGCCGGTCAACGAGCCTCGGGTGGTGCGCAGGCCGGCGGTGGAAAACAGGTCTTTGATCCCAAAGGGCACGCCATGCAGCGGGCCACGCAACAGCCCTGCCCTGGCCTCTTCGGTCAGCACTTGCGCTTGCGCCAATGCCGAGTCGGCGTACACGTCGCCAAACGCATTGAGTGTGGGATTGTGGGTTTCGATTGCGTGCAGGCTTTGCTCGACCAGGTGTACCGCAGACAGCGTGCCCGCGCGAATGGCCTCGGCAGCGTCGATCACAGTGGGCATCAAGAGGTCTGTGTTCATTGAGTATCCTGGGCCGTCTGCACATGAGTCCGGTGGGTACGTCAATAAACGCCCGAGCCTGGGGGCGTGTCAAGTGGGTTTTGTTGGCTATGTGGTTTTTGTGTGCTTTGTTATCAGTTCCACGCCACGATCAATAAACCCGCGCCCAATACCAGGCACAAGGGTGAATAAAAATAGGTGTCCAAACGGGCAAATCGTGACCCGCTCACTTTCTTGAAAAAACCCACCAGTTCCGAATCGCCAATCGCCCTGGCGAACATCACCAAGGCAATCGCACTGATGCCCCATTGCAGCGCGCCGTGGGACACCGGCGAAAAGTACAACCCGGCACGCAGGCACACCAGCAAGGCAATCGCCACCAAGCCCATCGCTACCAGAAACGTGCCCAGTGCCGACGGTTTGAACGCCGGCCGTGGCCCCTGGGCGAACTCGCCGGGCAATTCGGGAATGGCGGCCAGGCTGCCGAGCTTGCCGCCGGCGGCCCAGTACAGATGCACCATGCTGATGCAGGTAAAAATCGCGACGATCCAGCGTGCGACGAAAAAGCTCATGGCAGGCGCTCCCTTAAATGTGCGAATGAGGATAGTCGGCCTGAGATTTTTTGTAGGCATTTCGTCGGCGGCTGATGGTAAAGTGCCGCCCCATGAAAATCGCCCGTGCCGACCGCTCACTCATTGCCTGGATGCTGTATTGCTGCGTCCTGTTCAATGTGTTCGCGTGCAGTATTGGACATGGGCAGATGCTGGGCATGCAGCTCAACGGCATCGGCGGCCAGTTTTGTACGGTCGACCCGCGCACCCAGGCGCCGGCACAGAACAACTCCACCGACGAGAACCTGCCAACGCTGTCCAAGGCGTTCGGTTGCCCATTGTGTTCGACCGGCGGCATGGGGCCAGCACTCAGTTCCAGCCTCAATGTGGCGGTGTTGCCCCAACCGCACGCGCCGCCGCCAGCGGTGGTGCTTGCCGCTGATATTCCTGCCCGCTTCACCTGGCCCACGGCCAACCCGCGTGCGCCTCCCGTTTTCGCCTGATCCCTGCGCTTTCTGATCTGCATCGACCACCGCTCCCTTTAGGACTGCGGAGGACTGTGCGTTGTTTTCAAGCCAAGATTTTCAGGATTCAACCATGAAACATTTACCCTTGTTGGCGGGCCTGTTCGGCTGCCTGCCTGTCTGTGGCTGGGCGCTCGAGCTGGCCCCCACCACCATTGATGGCGAACAAACCAGCGAACCGGGCCTGGCCCTGGACCAATCCAGCGGCACGGCGTCACGCCTGGGTTTAAGCGTGCGCGAAACCCCGGCGTCGGTGGCCATTGCCAACCGCAACGACATTGAGCGCCATGGCGCAAAAACCTTCCGCGATGCGGCCAACACCTTGCCCGGCGTCAACGCCAGTGCGCCGCCGGGGTTTGGCGGGTTTGTGTCCTATCGTGGTTTTACCAGCAGCCAGATCACCCAGATGTTCAACGGCATCAACGTCGCCACCGGCCTGGCGCGGCCGGTGGATGCATGGATCTATGACCGGGTTGAGCTGGTCGGCGGCCCCTCCTCCCTGATCAACGGCGCCGGCTCAGTGGGCGGCTCGCTGAACTACGTGACCAAGCTTGCCACACGCGAGGAACAAGCCGCCGAAGGCCAGCTCACCTATGGCAGCTACGACACTGCCGGCATGGCCTTTGGCCTCAACCATGCCCTGACCGAACCCGGTGCCGAGGTGCAGCACTACGCGCGCCTGGATGTCAGCCGCAACACCAACCACAGTTACATCGACCGCGACCAGCGCGATGCCTGGAGCCTGGCGTTCTCCTTGCTCAGTGACCTCACCCCCAACCTGTCCCACACCCTGGCCCTGGAATACCAGGATGAACATGAGGACAGCCCGTATTGGGGCACGCCGGTGCTCAACCCCAAGGCTGGTGAGTTGAAAATCGACAAGCACAACCGCTTCAACAACTACAACGTCGCCGATGGTCGTTACGAGCAACGCACGATCTGGATGCGTTCGATCATCGACTACCGGATCAACGACAGCACCACACTGAAAAACACGCTGTATCACCTGGACAGCCAGCGTGACTACCGCAACCTGGAAACCTACCAGTACAACGCCGACAACAGCGCGGTGAACCGCTCGACCGCCTACCAGGTACGCCATCAGGGCGAACAGCACGGCAACCAGTTCGAGCTGCGCCATGACGACAGCCTGTTCGGCCTGTCAACCACCTGGTCCGGCGGCTTCGAGTACAAGGTCAACAGCACCACCAATAACCCGTTGAATGTGCCGGGCAACAGCACGGTAGACCCGAACAGCTACAACCCCGGGCACTTCTATGGCATTCCGGGCACCCGGCCAGGTTTTATCAAAGACAAGACCAACGAGGTCACCACCAAAGCCTTGTTTGTGGAAAACCGCTTGGGCCTCACTGATAAACTCTCGCTGCTCACAGGACTGCGTTACGACGCCATCGACCTGGATGTGACTAACCATCGCGTGATCACCGCCACCAACCCACGGCACTTCAAGCGCAGTTGGGAGCCGGTCACCGGCCGCGTGGGCCTGACGTATCAGTTCATCCCATCGGCCAATGTGTATGTGCAATACAGCACCGCAGCGGAGCAACCTTCCACCACCACTCAAGTGTTCGACGTGTCGACCGGCAAACAGTGGGAAGTCGGCAGCAAGTTCGACTACCTCGACGGTCGCGGTTCGGCCACCGTCGCCGCCTACAGGATCGAGCGCAAGGACTTTGCCGTCACCGACCCGCTGGACCCGAACAACAGCATTCCGGTGGGTGCGCAGACCTCCAAGGGCATCGAGTTGGCCAGTTCGTTACGCATCACGCCACGGCTGCTGGCCGAAGGCAACTTTGCCTGGGTGGACGCCGAGTACGATGACTTCAACGAGAAAATCGCCAGCGGCGCAGTGGTATCGCGCAAGGGCAATACGCCCACCAACGTGCCCAAGCGCGTGGGCAACGTATGGCTGACGTATGACGTTGCCGAGGACTGGCAAGGCGGTGTGGATGCGCGGTATGTGGCCCAGGTGTATGCCGATAATGCCAATACCCAGACGGTGCCGGCCTACACGCTATTCGGCACGTTCCTGCGTTACAAAGTGGATTCACATACCTCGGTGACCGGGCGGGTACGTAACCTGACCAATGAGGTGTATGCAGAGTTTGCGCATGTGTCGCCGGCTTACTATTTGGGCGCGCCACGGACGTTTGAGTTGGCGGTACAAACCCGATTCTAAACCTGGAATAGAGAACCAAATGTGAGAGCCGGGCTTGCCCGCGATGGCGGTGTGTCAGTCCTGTATCTGTCTCTTAT
>NZ_VBVZ01000278.1 GCF_005863185.1 Pseudomonas edaphica | reverse complement strand
ATCGCAGGCAAGCCAGCTCCCACACTTGAGCCGGTTCCAACCGTTAGACCGTTTCACCCAATTCAATAACAGGCCTGCCCACAGGCCCTTGCTCCACCGTATCGCCCTTGCCGCTCCTGCCAATAACTAAACCAGGGAGTCACCCCATGCAGCGTCGTACGTTGTTGAAAGCCAGTCTTACCGCCGCAGCCGCGCTCAGCCTTCCGCTGAGTGTGCGCTCTGCATTCGCCGCCGAGCCTTTTACCTTTTACGGCCTCAAGTCCATGTCCGGCGCGTTTGCCAGCTATGGCAAGTTTGCCGACATGGGTTCGCGCCTGGCGGTGGAACAGCACCCCGAGTTACTCGGCCGCCCGCTCAACTACAAGGTCATCGACACCGAAGGCAATGCCGGCAAAGCCGTGCGCAAGGTCCAGGAAGCGATCCAGCAGGACGGCGCGCGGTTCTTCCAGGGCTGCACGTTGTCGTCCTCCGCGCTGGCGGTGGCCAAGGAAGTCGACAAGGTCGGCGGCGTGTTCATGACCCCGGTGGGCGCCGATGAAGTCACCGGCAAAGACTGCAACAAGGCGACCTTCCGCTGGTCGGTGCCCACCTACGGCGCGATCCGCGAAACCATGCTGCCGCTGATCAAGCTGCTGCCTGACGCCAAGCGCTGGTACACCATCACCCCGCAGTACGTGTTTGGCGAAGCCTTGCTCGAAGGCGCGAAAACCGTGCTCAAAGACAACGGGCTGGAACACGTCGGCAACAGCTACCACTCATTGCAGGAACAGGAGTTCTCCGGCTACCTGACCAACGCCATCGCCGCCAAACCCGATGTGCTGGTACTGCTCAACTTCGGCAGCCAGTCGTCCAACACCCTGCGCCAGGCCGTGAACTTCGGTATCAAGGAGCGCATGAAAGTGCTGCTGGTATGGTCCGCCGGGCTCGACCAGTTCCAGGAACTGGGCAGCGAGGTGCTCGAAGGCGTGTACCTCGGCGCCCAGTATTGGCACCAGGTCGACACCCCGCTCAACCGTGAACTGGTCAAGCTCACTCAAGCCAAATACGGCATCAACCCCACCTACCCGCTGGCGGCTGATTACATCAGCACCAAAGTCATGCTGGAAACCATCATCAGCACCGGCAGCTTCGACGGCCCGACCGTGGCCAAAGCCCTGCAAGGCTTGAGCTACGAAGGCCCGACCGGCAAGGAGTCGATCCGCGCCGGCGACCATCAGGTGATCAAGGATTACTACCTGCTGATCGGCAAAGCCGCCGGCGACATGGCCGACAAGGACGACCTGGCCAAGGTGCTCAGCGCCGGGCAATCGTTCCCGCCGGTCGAGGCGACGGGCTGCACGCTCGCCTGATCCCCTGAATTGCTTAGCGCAGGGCCGCGCGAGCGGCTGCCTGCCGAGGGTTTCTGCATGCTTAATCTTTACCTGTTCCAGATCCTCAACGGCCTTGGGTTGGGGATGATCTACTTCCTGATCGCGGTCGGGCTGACGATCATTTTCGGCCTGCTCAACTTCGTCAACTTCGCCCACGGCGCGTTCTTTCTGCTGGGTGCGTACATCTGCTACACCGCCGTAAGCCTCACCGGCAACTTCTGGCTGGCGCTGCTGATCGCGCCGCTGGTGGTGGCCGCGCTGGCGTGGGTGATCGAGCGATTATTGATCCAGCGGATTTACCACTTGCCACACATGTTCCAGATTCTGGTGACCCTGGGGATCGCGCTGATCATCCAGGAAGCCAGCGTGATGATCTGGGGCCCGGTGGGCAAAAGCGTCGCCGTGCCGGAACTGCTGCGCGGCGTGCTGGTGGTGGGCGATTTCGTCTACCCCTACTACCGCCTGTTTCTCATCGTGTTTTCCGCGCTGATCGGCCTGGCCTTGTGGCTGCTGCTGGAGCGCACGCGCTTCGGCGCCCTGGTACGCGCCGGCAGTGAAAGCACCGAAACCGTGTCGCTGCTGGGCACCAATATCTTCCGTCTGTTTTCCATGACCTTTGCCCTTGGCGTGGCCCTGGCCGGTGTCGCGGGTGTGCTGTTTGCACCGTTGCGCGGCGCGCAACCCTTTGTCGGCCCGGAGATCCTCGGCGTGGCCTTCGTGGTGGTGGTGATCGGCGGCATGGGTTCGTTCAGCGGCGCGCTGGTCGGCGGTTTACTGGTGGGCGTGGTGCAAAGCCTGATGACCACATTCTGGCCCCAAGGCGCGAGCCTGATGATCTACGGCGCGATGGCCGTGGTGATTCTGGTGCGCCCTTACGGCCTGTTCGGGAGAGCCTGACATGAGCGAGAAAAACCCCCTGCCGTTTGCCAAAACCCAATCCAAAGCCATGTTGCTGTGGGTGCTGGCGGTGCTGATCGGCTTGCCGTTGATTCTGCCCTCGGCCACCCTGGCCACCGAGATCCTGATCTTTGCCCTCGCCGCGCTGGCCTGCAACCTGTTGCTGGGCTACACCGGGCTGTTGTCGTTCGGCCAAGGCATCTTCTTTGGTGCCGGTGCGTATTGCGCGGCGCTGCTGATGATCCACCTGCAACTGGGCTTGTTCACCGCGTTGCTCGGCGCGGCCATTGCCGGTGGTTTCCTGGCGCTTCTGGTCGGCGCGCTGGCAATCCGGCGCACCGGCATTTACTTCGTGATGCTCACGTTGGCATTCAGCCAGATGGCCTACTTCGTCGCCTACACCTTGAGCGACTGGACCGGCGGCGACAACGGCCTGCTCAGTGTGCCGCGCCCGGAAATCCGCATCGGTGACACCGTGCTGCTGTCGCTGGCCGATGCCCGTGTGTTCTATGGCTTTGTCGCGGTGCTGTTCCTGCTGATCTTTATCGGCGCGCGCCGAGTGATCGCCTCGCCATTTGGCAGCACCTTGATGGCGATCCGCGAAAACGAAACCCGCGCCTCGGCCATCGGCTATGACACGCGCCACTTCAAGATCCTGGTGTTCGTACTGTCCGGCGCGGTCACCGGCATCGCCGGGGCGCTGTACGCGATGCTGCTGCACTTTGTGCCGCTGTCGAACATCGACCTGGCGATGTCCGAGAACATCCTGATCATGACCATCGTCGGCGGCACCGGCTCGCTGTTCGGCTCATTGCTGGGCGCAGGCTCCATCGTGCTGTTGGGGGACTTCCTCTCCGACCTGTGGCCGCGCTGGCTGATGTTGCTGGGTGTGATCCTGATCTTTGTGGTGATCTTCATGCGCGGCGGCTTGTGGGGCGGCCTCGCGTCGTTGTTCGAACGGGTACGCGGCAGCCGCAAGACCGCCGTCGTCGCCAAGGAGGAAGGGCTATGAGCATCCTGCTGGAAACCAAAGACCTGGAACTGGCCTATGGCGCGTTCCATGCGGTCAACGGCGTCAACCTCAAGGTCGAAGCCGGCACCATTCACACCATCATCGGCCCTAACGGCGCGGGCAAGACCAGCCTGTTTCACTGCCTCACCGGCGAGCGCCAGGCCACCGCCGGGGGGATTCATTTTGACGGCAAAAACCTGATACGCAAACCGGCCCACGGCCGTGTGGGCCTGGGCATGGCGCGCTCGTTCCAGCTCACCAGCCTGTTCCAGAACCTCAGCGTGCGCGAGAACCTGCGCCTGGCCGCCCAAGGCCGCGACGGCGCACGTGCGCTGAACTTCTGGCGCCGCGTCGACAGCAAGCGCGAGCACCTGGAGATGGCCGATCAGGTGTTGGAGCGTCTGCAACTCACCCGCCGCGCCGACACCCTGGCCGGCGAGTTGTCCCACGGCCAGCAACGCGTGCTGGAGGTGGGCATGTCGATCTGCTCCAAACCCAAACTGCTGATGCTCGACGAGCCCACGTCGGGCATGGGCATCGATGACATTCCGATCATGACCCAGCTGATCAGCGACCTCGGCCGCGACCACACGGTGCTGTTGATCGAACACAACATGAGCATTGTCATGTCCATCAGCCAACGCATCACCGTGATGAGTCACGGGCAGATTCTGGTGGAAGGTACGCCGGAATTCGTGCGTGCCGATGAGCGTGTGCGTACGGCTTATCTTGGGGAGGCTGCCTGATGCTGATTGTCGAGAATATCCATTCCTACTATGACAAGAGCCATGTGTTGGAAGGCGTGTCGCTGACCGTCAACCCCGGTGAACTGGTGACGCTGCTGGGCCGAAATGGCGCGGGCAAGACCACCACGCTGCGCAGCATCCTCGGGATTATCTGCCCGCGCCAGGGCCAGATTCACTTCAACGGCCAGGCGTTGGTGGGCCAGAAGATCTTTGAAATCGCCCGTCAGGGCTTGGCGCTGGTGCCGGAGAACCGCGGGATTTTCCGCCTGCTGACGGTCGAGGAAAACCTGCGTATCGCCGTGCGCAAGACCAGCCGCTGGCAACTCGAAGACGTGTACGGCATGTTCCCGCGCCTCAAGGAGCGGCGTAAAAACGCCGGCCACGCGCTGTCCGGCGGCGAGCAACAGATGCTCGCCATCGCCCGTGCGCTGCTCAACGACCCCAAGCTGCTGATCCTCGATGAGCCCACCGAAGGCCTGGCGCCGGTGATCGTTGACGAGCTGGTGAAAATCCTGCGCAAGGTCAAGGACGACGGCCTGCCGGTGTTGCTGGTGGAACAGAACCTGATGGTCTGCGACAAGCTCGCCGACCGCCATTACGTGCTCGAACAGGGCCGCGTCGTATACGAGGGCAGCGCCGCTGACTTCCGCGCCGACCCGACCATCAAGAACCGCTACCTGGCCCTGAGTGCCTGACCGGAGATTTGCACATGAATAGTTTTGCGCAACCGCTCAAGAGCAATGCCCCGCTGATCAACCGCGACCGCTTGTGGCAATCGTTGATGGACCTGGCCCAGCTTGGCGCCACGGTCAAAGGCGGCGTGTGCCGCCTGGCCCTTACCGACCTCGACCGCCAGGCCCGCGACCTGTTTGTGCAATGGTGCGAGGCTGCCGGGTGCAGTGTCAGTGTCGATGCCATTGGCAATATCTTTGCGCGGCGTGCCGGACGCAATCCCGCCCTGCCCCCGGTGATGACCGGCAGCCATATCGACACCCAGCCCACCGGCGGCAAGTTCGACGGCTGCTACGGCGTGATGGCCGGGCTGGAAGTGATCCGCACCTTGAATGACCTGAATATTCAGACCCAGGCCCCCATCGAGGTGGTGGTGTGGACCAACGAAGAAGGCTCGCGCTTTCCGCCGTGCATGATGGGTTCCGGGGTGTTTGCCGGCAAGTTCGACTTGCAGGACACCCTCGACAAACTCGATGACCAAGGCCTGTCCGTGGGCGCCGAATTGCAGCGCATCGGCTACGCCGGCTCCCGCGCGGTGCTTGGCCACCCGGTCGGCGCATATTTCGAGGCGCATATCGAGCAAGGCCCGGTGCTGGAAGACCGCGCCACCACCATCGGCGTGGTCATGGGCTGCCTCGGCCAGAAGTGGTTCGACCTGACCCTTACCGGCGTCGAAGCCCACGCCGGCCCAACGCCCATGCACTTGCGCAAGGACGCCCTGGTGGGCGCCGCCGAAGTGGTCAGCGCGGTCAACCGCATCGCCCATCAACAGCAACCGCACGCCTGCGGCACAGTCGGTTGCCTGAACCTGCACCCCGGCTCGCGCAATGTGATTCCAGGCCAGGTGCACATGACCATCGACCTGCGCCACCTGCATGCCGACAAGCTGCAAGCCATGGTCGATGAAGTGCGCGGCGTGATCGAAGCCACCTGCGCCCGGCATGGCCTGACCTTTGAACTGACGCCCACCGCCGACTTCCCGCCGCTGGACTTCAACCCAGCCTGCGTCAACGCCGTGCGTGACGGTGCGCAGGCATTGGGCTTGAGCCACATGGACATCGTCAGTGGCGCCGGGCATGACGCGATTTTCGTCGCCGAACTCGGCCCGGCCGGGATGATCTTTGTGCCGTGCGAAGGCGGCATCAGCCATAACGAAATCGAAAACGCCGCGCCGGATGACCTGGCGGCGGGCTGCGCGGTGCTGCTGCGCGCCATGGTCAACGCGGCGCAGGGAGAGGTGGCATGAGTGAGATTGGCCAACTGACGGCGGTGCAACTGCTGCAGCATTTTCACGACAAGACCCTGTCACCGGTAGACGTCACTGAAGACGCTTTGCTGCGGATCGAGCGCTATAACCCGGTGGTGAACGCCTATTGTCACGTAGACCCTGAAGGCGCATTGAACGCTGCGCGGGCCTCGGAACAACGCTGGTTGAAAGGTGAACCCTGCGGCGCACTGGACGGCGTGCCTGCCTCGATCAAAGACCTGACGCTGACCATTGGCATGCCCACCCGCAAGGGGTCGCGCACCTCCTCTGCCGACGGGCCGTGGGATGTGGATGCGCCCTTCTCGGCTTTTATGCGCAAAGCCGGCGCGGTGCTGCTGGGCAAGACCACCACGCCGGAATTCGGTTGGAAAGGCGTCACCGACAACCCGCTGTACGGCATCACGCGCAACCCGTGGGACACGCGCACCACAGCGGGCGGTTCGTCGGGTGGCGCCGGTGCGGCGGCGGCGCTGAACCTGGGCGTGCTGCACCAGGGCAGCGATGCCGGTGGCTCGATCCGCATTCCCTGTGCGTTCACCGGTACGTTCGGCATCAAGCCAACTTTCGGGTATGTGCCGCAGTGGCCGGCCAGTTCCATGACGATTCTGTCGCACCTGGGGCCGATGACCCGCACGGTGGAAGACACCGTGCTGATGCTGCAAACCGTGGCCCAACCGGATGCGCGCGATGGCCTGATCGGGGCACCGCGCCATACGCCGTGGTTATCGGGCGCTACGGATTTGAAGGGTTTACGCGTGGCCTATAGTCCTACGTTCGGGTATGTGGACGTGGACCCGCAGGTGGCCAAAGTGGTTGCCCAGGCGGTTGAGGGTCTGGTACAGCTGGGGGCGCATGTCGAGCAGATCGATCCAGGTTTCAGCGACCCGCTGGAGGTGTTCAGCACCTTGTGGGCTGCCGGTGCGGCTCGCTTGACGGGCTCGATGAGTGATGCGCAAAAACAATTGCTGGACCCCGGTTTGCTGCGTATTGCCGAACACGGCCAGCAGTTGAGCCTCGGCGATTTTAACGACGCCCTTGAAGCCCGCGCGGCGTTGGTGGCGAGGATGGCGGCGTTTCATGAGCATTACGATGTGCTGGTCTCGCCGATGATGCCGATTACAGCGTTTGCAGCTGGGCATAATGTGCCGCCGGGTTCGTCGATGAAAGCGTGGATGGAGTGGACGCCGTTTACTTATCCCTTCAATTTGACGCAGCAACCGGCAGCTTCGGTGCCCTGCGGGTTGGCAGCGAATGGTTTGCCGGTGGGCTTGCATGTGGTGGCTGCGCGGTTTGCGGATGAGCAGGTGTTGAGGGTGTGTCAGGCCTATGCCAAAGCCTTTCCTACTGAACACCTTGAAGCACCGCGGGTGCTCTGAACCCTGCATGTGCGGTCGCATCCGGCTTATAATCCGCGCTTCTTTTTTTGTTGCGCGGGTTGTTTTAGATGCTATTTACAAGGACTTTTATGGCGAGTGCAGTGCTCGCCGTCCTGCCGGTTATGGTCCATGCCACAGCGTTGGACTTGAGCTACGAAGCGCCTGTGCTTGAGGCGGTGCCACACGATGCACCGGCGACGGCGAAATCGTTGTTCCCGGTTCAGACCCAGGCGCCGGTGACGTTTGAGTACAAGTGCAAGGGGCCGCGTTGTCAGTATGAGGATGACCTGGAGCAGCGGCACGAAGACCAGACCACGCAGAGTTGGTCCATCGGTATTCACTAGGGTTCGGCCTGCCTTGGGCTGAAATGCAATCATCAACTGTGGGAGCTGGCTTGCCTGCGGTAGCGGTTTGGCGGGGGGGGTTGGTCGGGGTACATATCCATTGCTGCGGTAACGGCGGCCTATGGTTTCGCTCTTACAGCGACTCACTTTTCGAAGGACCGAAAAGTAAGCAAAAGGTCCTCGCCCCAACACTCGGTGCCTCGC
>NZ_VBVZ01000277.1 GCF_005863185.1 Pseudomonas edaphica | reverse complement strand
CAAGAAGGCCGTCCGGACACTGTGCGTGATATGTATATGCTGCGTGCAGCAGGTGGGCAGCAGTTCTTCAACGCATCTCCGCTGACCCTCGCCACGCTGTCGGACACGCAGACGGCCTCCGACTTGATGAGCTATGTGCAGGCGTTCAGTAAGGACGCCCGTGAGATCTTTGAACACTTCCACTTCGAAGATTTCGTTCAGCAACTTGAGAGCGCTAATTTGCTGTATCAAGTGGTGCAGCGCTTCGCCGCTACTGACCTCAGCCCGGAGTTCATCAGTAACTTCGGTATGGGCATCATCTTCGAAGAACTGATCCGCAAGTTTGCAGAAAGCTCTAACGAAACCGCCGGGGAGCACTTCACCCCGCGCGATATCGTGCACCTCACCACCTCGCTGGTAATCACCGATCAGGACCAGAAGCTCGCTCCCAACAGCATCGTCACCGTATATGACCCAACCGCTGGCACAGGCGGCTTTCTGTCCGAAGGTGATGAGTACATCCAGTCCATCAGTGAGAAGGTCAGCGTGTCGCTGCACGGCCAGGAGTTAAACCCCGAGTCCTACGCCATCTGCAAGGCGGACATGCTGATCAAGGGCCAGGACGTGGCCAGCATCAAGCTCGGTAACACCCTGTCCAACGACCAGTTGGCCGACAAGCGCTTCGACTTTATGCTCAGCAACCCGCCGTTCGGCGTGGAATGGAAGAAGGTGCAGAAGCAGATCACCGACGAGCACAGCCGCAAGGGCTTCGACGGCCGCTTCGGCCCCGGGCTGCCGCGTGTGTCCGACGGTTCGCTGCTGTTCCTCCTGCACTTGGTCAGCAAGATGCGTGACCCACGCGACGGTGGCTCACGCATCGGGATCATCCTTAACGGCTCGCCGCTGTTTACCGGCGGCGCGGGTTCGGGTGAGTCGGAGATTCGCCGCTACCTGCTGCAGAACGACCTGGTCGAAGCCATCGTCGCGCTCCCGACGGACATGTTCTACAACACCGGTATCGCCACCTATGTGTGGATACTCAGCAACCACAAAGCCTCCGCGCGTCAGGGCAAGGTGCAGTTAATCGACGGCAGCCAGCACTACGCCAAAATGCGCAAGTCGCTGGGCAGCAAACGCCAGTGCATCACCGAGGATCAAATCAGCGAGCTGGTGCGCCTGTATGGCAGTTTCGAGCACAGCGCGCAGAGCAAAATCTTCCCCATCGATGCCTTCGGCTACCGTCGCATCACTGTCGAGCGGCCGCTACGCCTGAACTTTCAGGCCAGCGCCGAACGCATCGCTAAGGTGTTGGAAGAAAAAGCCCTGCAAAAGCTCGACAGCGCCGCTCTTCAGCAACTGCTGGCTGCTCTGAAAACCATGGACGCCAGCGTGTTGCACCGCAACCGCGAGCAGTTCAGCAAACTGCTGAAGAAAGCCCTCACCACGCACAGCATCAACCTGAGCACCTCGGAGCTAAAAGCCCTACTTAATGCTATGAGCGAGCGTGACCCCGAGGCGGATATCTGCACCAGCAAAGGTCAGCCAGAAGCGGACTCCGGCCTGCGCGACAACGAGAACGTGCCGCTTGGCGAGTCGGTGTACGATTACTTCCAGCGCGAAGTCATCCCCCATGTTCCGGATGCTTGGGTCGACGAAAGTAAGACCGATGCACAGGACGGCGAAGTAGGTATTGTCGGTTTTGAGATTCCCTTTAACCGCCACTTTTACGTCTTCAATCCACCACGTGCGCTGGCTGAAATTGACCAAGACTTGAGGGCCTGCACCGACCGCATCAAACAGATGATTGAGGGGCTGTCGGCATGAGCTTTCCCCGTTACTCAGCATACAAGGATTCTGGCGTTGAATGGCTGGGCGCGGTGCCACAGCATTGGTCAGTTTACTCACTTAAACGTACGGTGGATGGGTGCGTCAACGGCTTGTGGGGCGATGAACCCGATGGTGAGAATGATATTGCTGTCATTCGAGTCGCCGATTTCGAGCGATCTTTTTCGACTGTTAGACTCGATAAGCTGACCTACAGAAGCATCAAGCCTAAAGAAAGACAGTCGCGACTCATCAACTCAGGTGATTTGCTGATCGAGAAGTCTGGAGGTGGAGAAAAAACGCTGGTTGGCTGTGTCGTTTTGTTCACGCATGAGTTTAACGCGATTACTTCAAATTTCGTTGCGAGAATGCGACCGCTCGCAGAGTTCGATAACCAGTTTCTTTGCTATGCCTTCGGCAATCTTTACCACGGCCGGGTTAACTACCCTTCGGTGAAGCAGGTTACTGGTATCCAGAATCTTGATGCTGAATCGTACTTGCAGGAGCGGTTTTGCTTTCCTGCACGGGCTGAGCAAACTCAAATTGCCCGCTTCCTCGATCACCAAATCACCCGCATTGACGCGCTGATCGAAGAACAGCAGCGTCTGATCAAACTGCTCAAGGAAAAGCGCCAGACCGTGATCTCTCACTCTGTCACGAAAGGCCTTAACCCCACGGTGCCAATGAAAGATACCGGCGTGGAGTGGTTAAGCGAGGTGCCTGCTCATTGGGAGGTCGGGGGGCTCACACGATTTATTGGTCCGGTTGTGGATTACCGCGGGAGAACACCTAGAAAAGTGGACGACGGCGTTTTCCTTGTCACGGCTAGGAATATTCGGAATGGTCGAATCGACTATGAGGCCTCTGAGGAATATGCTGACCCTGAGTCTGCGGAATCATTACTCGCTAGAGGGCGGCCTGAGATAGGAGATTTGTTGTTCACCATGGAGGCACCTCTTGGCCAAGTTGCCTTGATTGATCGAACGGATATTGCACTTGCTCAGCGAATTGTTAAGTTCAGAGGCGAACCGTGTGTGATGCGCAACCATTACCTGATGTTTTGGCTTATGAGCGCAAATTGCCAAGCTCGACTTGAGACTTTGGCAACAGGCTCCACAGCTCTAGGCATCAAGTCTAGTAAGTTGGGAATGATTGAGTGCCTTGCTCCACCGCTCAGTGAGCAGGACTCAATTATTTCGCATATCCAGCGAGAGTCTGAAAAGAATGATGCTCTTGTTTACGAAGCGGAGAACGTCATAGGTCTCCTCCAAGAGCGCCGCTCTGCCCTAATCGCCGCGGCTCTCACCGGCAAAATCGACGTGCGCGGCTGGCTGCCACCGGCCTTTGCGAAATCCTCCGTATTAGAACAAGAGGCCGTGTAATGGCGGACAGCAAGGAAGCTCAGTTTCAGCAGGACATCATCGACGCCCTGGCCGCGCAAGGTTGGCTGGTGGGCACGTCTAGCAGCTACGACCGGCGCACCGCGCTGTATACCGAAGATGTGCTGGGCTATTTCAAGGACGCCTGGCCGGAGCGTTGGGACAAGTTTGCCAAGGCCAACCCGAACAACCCGGATGACGTGCTGGTGCAAAAGCTGGTGCGCGAGCTGGAGCAGAGCGGCACCCTGGATGTGCTGCGCCATGGCTTCAAACTGCCGGCGGTGAAGGTGGAGCTGTGCAGCTTCCAGCCCGACCACGGCATGAATCCGGATACCTTGAAGCGCTACCAGTGCAACCGCCTGCGCGTGGTGCCGGAGGTGTCCTACTCGCCGCATGCGCGTGAGGCCGGCAGCGGTGGACAGAGCTACAATCCGCGGTTGGACTTGGTGCTGTTCGTCAACGGCATCCCCACCGCCACGCTGGAGCTGAAAAGCGAGTTCAAGCAGTCGGTGGAAAACGCCAAGCGCCAGTACCGCAATGACCGCCCGGTAAAAGACCCGCTGACGCGCAAGCCCGAGCCGCTGCTGACGTTCAAGCGCGGCGCGCTGGTGCACTTTGCCGTGGGCCAGAACGAAGTGGCGATGACCACTAAATTGGCAGGTAAGGACACCTTCTTCCTACCATTTAATCTTGGCAGCGAGGAAGGCGGCGCGGGCAACCCGATGCCTGAGGACGACAGCCAGTACGCCACCAGCTACCTGTGGCAACGCCTGTTGCAGCCGGACGCGTGGCTCAAAGTGCTGGGGCGCTTTCTGCACTTGGACAAGAAAACCAGCGAAGGCTTCGATGGCGCGCTGGTGACCAAGGAGGCGATGATCTTCCCGCGTTACCACCAATGGGAAGTGGTCAATAAGCTAATCGATACCACGCGAACCGAAGGGCCCGGCAAGCGATATTTGATTCAGCACAGCGCAGGTTCAGGCAAGTCCAACTCCATCGCCTGGACCGCGCATCAACTGGCCTCGCTGTACGACGATACCGGCCAACGCCTGTTCAACTCAGTGATTGTGGTCACAGACCGTACAGTGCTGGATAGCCAACTGCAGAACACCATCTACCAGTTCGAGCACGCCCAGGGCGTGGTCAAACCGATCAGCCGGGATGTCGGCAACCAAAGTAAATCCGAGCAACTGGCCGAGGCGTTGGCTGAGCAGACGCGCATTATCATCGTCACCATCCAGACCTTCCCGGCGCTATTCGATGCGCTGGACAAGTACCCCAAACTGGCCAGCGGACGCTATGCAGTGATCGCCGACGAGGCGCATTCTTCGCAAACTGGCTCTTCGGCGAGCAAGTTGAAACAGATTCTTGGCAGCGATGCTCTGGAGGCGGAAGAAATCAGCGCTGAAGAACTTCTGGATGCTGCCGTACAAGCTCGGCAACCCAATGAGCGCATCAGTTACTACGCCTTTACGGCTACCCCAAAAGCCAAAACGCTGGAGCTGTTCGGTCGTCCGGCTGACCCCACGCTGCCAGCGAGTACCAGCAACAAGCCTGAGCCGTTTCATCTGTACTCCATGCGCCAGGCCATCGAGGAAGGTTTTATCCTCGACGTGCTGCGCAATTACACCACCTACAGCACCGCCTGGAAAATCGCCCACCCGGATGGCGAAGACGACGAGGTGGATAGCAAAAAGGCGCGCATCAAACTGGCACGCTGGGTGCGTTTACACCCGTACAACATCAGCCAGAAGGTCGAGGTAATTGTTGAGCATTTCCGCGCCAATATCCGCGGTCTGCTCAATGGTCAGGCCAAGGCCATGGTAGTGACCAGCAGTCGTCAAGAGGCGGTGCGTTATCAGTTGGCCTTGAAAGCTTATGTGCAGCAGATGGGTTACAGCGATGTTCACCCGCTAGTGGCATTCTCCGGCAGCGTGTTGCCGGATGAGATCATCCCCGAAGAGGTGACGGAAAACAGCAGTCTACTCAACGCTGGCCTGAATGGCCGCGATCTGGCGGACGCTTTCGACACCCAAGACTTCAACGTGATGATTGCCGCAAATAAATACCAGACCGGCTTTGATCAGCCCAAGCTTTGCGCCATGTACGTGGATAAAAAACTGCAAGGCGTGGATTGCGTGCAGACCTTGTCGCGGTTGAACCGAACCTTTGGTGACAACAAGCAAACCTTTATCCTCGACTTCTTTAACGAGCCTCAGGATATTCTCGACGCCTTCTTACCGTACTACACCAAGGCCGAGCTGACCGACGTGACAGACCCGCAGATCATCTATGACCTGCAGAAGACGCTGGATGCCGAGGGCATCTATCACTGGCAAGAGGTCGAAGCGTTTGCTTTAGCTTTCTTCGACCCTAAGGCACAAGCCAGCAAGCTCAGTTATTACTGCGCGCCCGCCAAAGAGCGTTTTGCCAAGCGCTATGCCTTCTCGCTGGAGTCTCGTCAGCAGGCGCTTGATCAAAAACGAACCGCCGAAGCCAATGGGGATAGTGCTGGCTTGAAAAAAGCCGAGCACGCATTGAAAGAAGCTGGCGAGCAGGTCGATCAGCTCGACCTGTTCCGCAAGAACCTGCAAAGCTTTGTGCGCCTATACGAGTTCCTATCGCAGATCGTGCCCTACGACGATCGCGAACTGGAGCAGTTATGCGTGTACGCCAAACATCTGCACCCGCTGCTACGCGTAGATCGCCTGCTAGAAGACGACGTGGATGTGGGTGAGCTGCAACTGAGCCACTACCGCCTGAGCAAGCGCGCCGAACACCTGATACGCCTGAACGAGGAAACGGGCAAATACACCGTCAAACCTGGCAGTGACGTGGGTAGCGGTAAGCCACATGATCCCGAGAAGAAGCGTTTATCCGAAATCATTGAGGCGCTGAACGATATCTTTGGTGCCGAAGTGAGCGACGACGACCAGCTGCAGTTCCTTACCGGCATCGCCCAGCGCATCAGCCGTCAGGAAGATGTGATGGCCCAAGTGAACAACCATTCGGTTGATCAAGTTATGCACGGCCTGTTTCCCAAGCGCGTCCTCGACACCGTGCTGGACGCCATGACCGACCACGAGAAGCTGTCGCTCGAAGTATTGGATAACGAGACGAAGAGCAGGGCATTTGCGCTGGTGATTTTGAAAATGCTCAAGGCTGCGGCTTCCTTCGATGAGAACCGCATGGACGGGGTCTATAGCGGCCGCTAAGACTAGGGGGTAACAGTGGCAATTCCGGATTTTCAAAGTGTGATGCGCCCGGTGCTGAGCACCGTGCAGAATGGTGCATCGCTGCCGCTCAATGAGTTGCGCGAGCGAGTGGCTGATCAGTTCCAATTGACCGAGGACGAACGCAAGGAGCGCCTACCCTCAGGCCAGCAGACGGTGATCAACAACCGAGTAGGTTGGGCTCGCACCTATTTGAATAAGGCTGGGTTGCTGTGCATTCCGGCCAAGGGCATGGTGCAAATTACCCCGCGTGGCCTTGATGCTTTGACTAATGGTCCGCAGCGCATCACTGTCAGTTGGTTGAAGCAGTTTCCCGAGTTTGCAGACTTCCATACGGCAAAGCCGCAATCAGTTGATGCTCCCTCACTGCTGAACGTTGGTATCGCTGAAACCACGCCAGACGAGCAGTTGGCCGAGGCGCATCAAGCGCTGATGCAGTCCTTGGCAGATGAGCTGTTGACGCAAGTCCGGATAGCCACCCCCGGCTTCTTCGAACAGTTGGTAGTCGATC
Organism: Pseudomonas edaphica; assembly: GCF_005863185.1. Classification (GTDB taxonomy): domain Bacteria; phylum Pseudomonadota; class Gammaproteobacteria; order Pseudomonadales; family Pseudomonadaceae; genus Aquipseudomonas; species Aquipseudomonas edaphica. The sequence goes on along the minus strand of NZ_VBVZ01000277.1, from coordinate 1,048 downwards.
TCATGATCGCCATGGGGTACGGCGGCTCGCGTAAAGAGGCTGGCAAGGCAACTCAAGCGACCAATGATGACGGTATCGACGGCATCATCAAAGAAGACAAGCTCGGCCTTGACGTGATCTATCTACAGGCCAAGCGCTGGACTAATACGGTGCATCGCCCGGAGATCGACAAGTTTATCGGCGCATTGACTCGCCAGCGAGCGCGTAAGGGCGTGTTCATCACTACCTCAGAGTTCTCCGAGGGTGCCCGCACTGCTGCGCTGGGGTTGGATATCAAAGTGGTATTGATCGATGGTGTTGAGCTGGCGCGATTGATGGTAGAGAACAACCTTGGCGTGAGCGTTAAGCAGGTGTACGAGGTGAAGCAGGTCGACAGTGATTATTTCGCGGGCGAGTGAGTTGCTACGTGGCTGGCGGGGGGAATCACGTTCAGGTTGGGAAAGGCGACGGGTCAGATCGCCCGTGTTTCGAGTGAGACGAGGTAAGTTGAGCGCTGAAGATTCTCAAGGCCGAGTTGCTGTATAGCGACTCGGCCTTTTGATTTTTGCTATTGCGGGGACGCTGACGTGTCGGTTGTGGGGTTCAGAAGAACCGACACCCGCTCGATCAATAACTCACCCAGCACGATTAATTGTTGGCTACCCAAGAGCTTCTGACGGTTTTCGCCTTCCAGTTCGAAAGCCAGATCAGTGGTGATAGCGTTCAGCGAGGCCAGAGTTTCGCTGGCTTGAATCAGGAGGGTTTCGGTGTCGATATCTTGAGCGACCGTGAAAAGGCTCGTTGGGGGATTGGGGGTAATTTTTTTCATGGCGCAAACTCCTTGATTGGTGGAGTCGCCAGACATCGCTGCTAAACGAAGAGGGTGGCGACTGTACGCGGGTTAGCAGACCAGGAATCAAGGAACCCAGCGCACCCGAAAGTGCCCCACGCACAGCCGCCATAACGTAGTCCAGCGGATGCTGAACGGATGGTGGCGTTGCAGGCCTTGATATTAACCGAGCTGCTAAACCCGGTCGCTGATTTTGCAGCGACGGGAGGAGGTTAGCCG
>NZ_VBVZ01000276.1 GCF_005863185.1 Pseudomonas edaphica | reverse complement strand
GGTAATAGTCGGCGAACACCGTGGTGAACAATTGGCGATAGTCATCGCGCACCGGGTCGGTCACGGTTTCGCCGTTCAGGCGGATTTCGCCGGCGTCGGGTTGATACAGGCCCAGCAACAGTTTGATCAGTGTGGTCTTGCCGCAGCCGTTCTCGCCGACGATAAACACGATATCGCCCTGCTGGATGCTCAGGTTGATCGGCCCCAGGTGAAACGGCTCGCTGCCCTCTACCGGCGGCGGGCTGTAGGTGACACCACGCAGTTCAAGGCTGTTGACCACCGGCGTGGGAGCTTCGCTGCCGTCCATCAACAAATGCGGCTCGGGGGACGAGAAGCGATCAGACAGCTCGGTGATACGCGCAAAGGCAATGCCGGCCTTGCCGATGATCGGCAGGTAACCGATCACGTGTTCGAGCGGGCCTTTCATGTACAGCAGCACCAACACAAAACCGGTGATCACCGCCGGGTCCGGATTGGGGCTGTAGGCTTGCATGGCCAGGGCCAGGCCGATGACCACAAAGAACAGCATCGAGCCAAAGGTTTTGGCCACGATGTAAATGTTGACCGAGCGCACCTGGATGTCGCTGATCCGGTCGGCGGTTTCCTGGATACGGTGGGTGTTCATCCGGTAGCGCCGTGGCCGGTGGATGCGCAACTCCTTGGCGCCGGAGGCGATCGCCGAATAGTAGCGCTGCAGTTCGTCTTCCAGGTCGCGGGCTGCATCGAAGCCGCGTATGCCTTTGTGGCCGGCGATGAACTGCACGCTGCTGCCGATCACAATGGCGACGATCATCATCAGGAACATCGGCACAGACAAGTAGGCCAGGTAACCCAGGCAACCCAGGGTTACCGTGCTGGCGATGGCCAGCGGGGTGAACGCGAAGGAGAAATCGCTGATGGTATCGACGTCGTGGGTGAGCACCGGGATCAGGCGGTGCGAGCGGTAGCGTTCGATCTGCTCGATGGGCGCCGACAGCACTTTCTCGCCGAGATCCTTGCGCAGGGCGGCAATGATCCGCTGGCCCACATAGTTGGTGCCGATATCCGAGACGATCGAACTGGTCAGCGCCAACAGGCACAGCGCCGCAAAGGTCAGGACCACGCCCTGGGTCATGCCGGTTGTAGAGTGCAGGGCGTTATTGATAGTCGCCAGCAGCAACGTGATGGCCAGGCCGCCGGCCATGCCCAGCGCGACAGAGACTGTCACGATGGTGCGAAAAGGCCTGAGCAATGCGAGCAAACCGTTAAAGGCGCCGCGCTTGGGGTCGGTCATAAATACTTCCCGGAAAGTGAAAAAAGAGGGGGCTGGGCACACAGACCCTTACCCATGACAAACGAAGTGTCGGGGCGACTATTTAGCGCGGCGCGCCGGGCGGTGGCCTGGGTCGATAAATTGCCTGCAGGCTGGTTCGTTCTTGTTGTGTAGGCGCACGCGTATTGGCGCGTGCCTGATCTATCCAGCGAGAGCGAAACAATGACGAAAAAGAATCTGGTGTATGTCTGGTCCCTGAGAAACGCTGCCGCCGACAAGGCCGGGCAGCCGGTGGCCTACAAGGACCACGAGCGCTATATGAAGTCGGTGCTGGAGTTTCTGGTGGGGTCGCTGAACGACACACCGTTGGGCCAGGCCTACAACCTGGTCGGCGTGGTGTACGACGATGACGAGCAGAACCCGCGGGACCAGCAGTTGGTGGTCGACTATGGTTTTGCCTATCAGCCGGGTCGCCAGTGGCTGTACCCGGCGGACCTGCGCGTGCAGGGCAACCTGGTCAATGACTTGTTGCTAAGCGTGCCGTCCACCTACCGCCGCCTGCCGCGTGGCAGCGCCGAACACATCGCCGGCAAGCAGGATTTTGAACGTCGCTTGCACGACACCCTGGTGGAGTTGAAGGCCGATATCGTGGTGCTGGACGGCCTGCTGGTGATCCTCGATGAGCTGGTGCGGCCCGGCGCGCCGTTTGCGCGGCGGATCATGAACATCCACCCAGGCATTACCCGTATTGAATCGCCTTACGAGCGCCGTGGCGCCTATGCCACCTGGAATGCCTTGTACGGCGCGCGCGGGCAGACGGTGGTGGATTGGGCGACCAAAGCCACCAAGGCCAGCGAACCGCTGTACCTCACCGGCGCTTCGTTCCATTACGTGGACAACGGCATTGATTCGGGCGAAGTGTTCCACGACGTGCTGAAAACCGAGATTTCGCCTGAGGACACCATCCTCGAATTGCGCTGGAACAACTTCAACAACAGCCTGTTCCCGGCGTTGCATGAAGGGTTGGAGTTGTTGGCTCAGCAGGCTTAAGGCGATCCAAGTGTGGGGGCTGGCTTGCCTGCGATGGCATCAACTCGGTGTACCTGATGTACCGAGGTGTCTGCATCGCAGGCAAGCCAGCTCCCACCTTCTGCTCGGTGTGCTGCTTAAAGGTCGCGCACTACCCGAAACCCAATCCAATCCCCACGGGTTTGCGGGTAGATGGTGTTGCGGTTGCCCGAACGTGAGAACACCGGCGCTTCGCCCCAGTCATTGCCGCGGATCTGGTAGCCCTCGCAGTGGGGCTCCATCCAGGCGCTGCCGTCGGTAGGGGCGCCGATATAGTTGGGGTGCTCGCAGTCGGCAACCCGCTCATACACATTGCCGTGCATGTCGTACATGCCGAATGCATTCGGCGGGTAGCTGCCCACCGGCGAGGAATAGCTGTAGCCATCTGCCGGGCCGTAGGTGTTGGCGTGCTGGGCGATGCTGTAGCCCTTGCCCTCGTCGAACGGGAAGGGGAACGGTCCGGCGGAGCCGGCGCGGGCAGCGTATTCACGTTGGGCTTCGCTGACCATGTGGTACTTGTGCCCGGTTTTTTCCGATAGCCAGGCGACGTACTGCTTGATGTCGTCCATGTCCATGCACACTGCCGGCTGGCGTGGCCCTTGCGGGTAGCGGGGCTTGCTGGCGATGCATTCGCGGCCGGGGCGGGTGTCGCCGTCGGCGATCTTGACGCCGGTCTGGCGGATATAGCTGTCCCATTCGGCGGCAGTGACGTGGAAGCGGCTCATGGCAAACGGTTTGGCGAAGGTCACGTCGTGCATCGGGCCTTCATCGGGCTCGCGGCCGACTTCGTCTTCCGGCGTGCCCATGGTGAAGGTGCCGGCGGGCAGCACCACCATTTCCGGGCAGTCCTTGCAGTCCTTGAACACTTTGCCGGGTTGCGGCGTGGCGGCCTGCGCCAGGTTGGGCAGCCATGCCGCGCAAAGAGCAGTCAGCGCCAGGGCGGTCAGGGGTTTGAGTCGGGATGGATTCATGTGGGCATCTCGTTCAAAGGAAAAAAGGGCGCATCACAGGCGTTGGCTCAGCAGGGCCATAAACTGCTGGATTTCGTCGGAGCTGTTGAGCAGGCCGGGGGAGGTACGGATTACCGGGCCGACATCACGGTCGACGGCGTCGATCACCACGCGGTTTTTCATCATGTGGGCGACCACGGCTTCGCTTTCCTGACCCTTGATGCGGAAGAACGTAAAACCTGCCGACAGGTCGGTGCTGCGCGGTGTCACCAACTCGATCTGCGGATGCGCCAGCAACTGGGTTTTGAGTTCGCTGTTGAGTACGTGGATGCGCGCCTCAACCTGTGCCTTGCCCAGTTGCAGGTGCAGCTTGAACGCTTCATCCGCCGCCCAGCGATGCTCAAAGGCGTGGTAGCCGCCGGGCGTCATGGTGGTGGCAAAGTTGGTGTCTTCGGAGAAGGTCGGCACCATGGGTGTGACGTATTTGTTTTCGGCGTCGCGGGCGCAGACCAGCCCGGTGCCGCGTGGGCCGAACATCCATTTATGCGTGCCGGCGATAAAGAAGTCGCAGTGCATGGCCGGGAAGTCGAGGTTCTCCACGCCAAAACCATGTACGCCATCGACCACATACAGGATGCGGTCGTTGTCGTCGCGGTTGCGATTGAGTTCCTCCACCAGCTTGCCGATTTCGCCGATCGGCAGCTTCACGCCACTGCCGGACTGCACCCAGGTCATGCCCAGCACGCGGGTAGTGGGGCGAATGGCGCGCTTGATGTTGCCCAGCACTTCGTCACTGGAGACCTGGCTGGCGCGCTCGAACAAGCGGATGCGCCGCACCTGCGTGCCTTGGCGGGCGACGCGAAAATCCAGCACGTTCTGGGTGGCGTAGTGTTCGTGTTCGGTGGTGAGAATCTCTTGGTCGGGGCGCAGCTTGATCCCGCCGTAGATCATCGCCAGGCCTTCCGACGTGCTGCCGGTGAGGGCGATCTGCGCCGGCTTGGCGTTCAGGTAACGACCGGCCCATTCGCGCACCTGGCCTTCACGTTTCCAGGTTTCTTCCAGGCCCCAGTCCATGGCCAGGCCGGGGTTGCGGTCGATCTGCTGGCGGTAGCGCTCAATGGCTTCGCGCACGGGGCGTGGGTGGGAGGTCACCAGGAAGTTGGAAAAGTGCAGGTAGTCCGGGTCTTGGGTGAACAGCTGTTTGAAACCCGTCCATGGGTCGTTTGTGGCAGGCGACTGGGTGGCTGCCTGGGCGTGCGCGAGCAATGTGCTGCCCAATGGCAGGCTGGCGGCGAGTACGCCAGCCTGCTTGAGGAATGTACGGCGGTCGGTCATGGACTGGCTTCTGAGTAATTAGCGGTTGGCCAACGGCTTGGCGGCTTTTTGTACCTGGTCCCACACCCGCAGGAAGTTGCCTCCCCACAGCTTGGCGATGTCGGCCTCGGAGTAGCCGCGCTGGATCAGTTCGGCGGTGACATTGCGCACTTCGCCGACGTTCTCCCAGCCCTGGATGCCGCCGCCGTCATTGAAATCCGAGGCGATGCCGACGTGGTCGATGCCGATCTTGCGCACGGTGTAGTCAATGGCATCGCCCCAGTCCTTGAGGGTGGCCTTGGGTTCTTCTTCAAGAATGGCGTACAGCCCCTGGGCGTACTGGCCGAACTTCTGCTCGGACCAGGCGGCGATGATGGCGTCGCCGGGCATCAAGGCCACGGCCAGGTTGGGCAGCGACGGCAAATCGAAGCGCGCACGCAAGGTGTTGAGCTTGTCTTGGGTGGGTTGGCTCAGCGGGCGCAAATAGGCCGGGAAGCCCACCACCTGCACCACGCCGCCGCTGTTCTTGATCAGTTGCAGTTCTTTGTCGCTGAGGTTGCGCGGGATATCCACCGAGGCACGCGGCGCCGAATGCGAGGCAATCATGGGGGTACGGCTCAATTGCGCGACTTGCTCCAGCGCCTTGGTCGACATCTGCGACACATCGATGATCACGCCCAAGTCATTGAGGCGGTGTACGGCCTGTTGGCCGATGGCTGACAGCCCTTCAAGCGCGTCGGTGGTGTCATTGAAAAACGGCAGCGGGCGTGACGAGTCGGACCAGGCGTTGTTGCCGATATAGCTGAAGCCGAACATGCGCATGCCGCGTGCCGCCCACAGGTCCAACTGGTTGAGGTCGTCGCCCAGCGGGTAGGCGTTGAGCATGCTGATAAAGATCGCAAACTTGCCCTCGCCATGCAGGCGCCGCATATCGTCCGGGGTGTAGGCGATGCCGACCTGATTGGGGAAGTCGCGCACCATGCCGGAGATGATCTTGTAGCGTACCTCTTGCTCGTGGCGGGCCTCTTCGACAAAACCGTCGGTGGGTTTGTGCGGCGCGTTGGGGCCGTTCCAGATTTCCGGCCAGCCGAAAATTGTCAGGGCCGCGCCCGACAAGCGCCCGCGTGCCGCCTTGGCGAGGTCAAACTGGCCGCTGCCATCCTTGTCGGCTTCGTTGCCGGCGGTGCCGAAATCAATGGGCACGGTGATATGGCTGTCGAACGACAACAAGCGGTCCTGCATTTCGTTGGCCTGCTTGATCACCTCCAGCGGGTAGCCGGCATTGCCTTTGAACCAGTGATCCCAGGCCAGGAAACCGACCCCGGCGCCGATGGCCAGTGCCAGCGGCAGGCCGATATACAGCGCCTTTTTCGAACGTGATTTTGTCATTGCCATCTCAGTCAGTTGAGGCCTTTGCTATCAGGGAAGAACGAGCCATGGCCGGGGAAATTTAGGCGCGGGCGCTGGGCCGGTAAATTTCTCGCGGCCGTCAACGTTCTAGCTCTGATCAAGCTGTTTCCTAAGGTAGACAATGACCCTCTCTCGACGTGGCTTCATCGCCGGCCTGGCGCTGACCGGCGCTGCCGTGCCAGCGGCCCTTTATGCCCACCGCGAGCTGACGCGTGAAGAATTCCCGATCACGCCGGGCGAGGCCACGGTGGACCTGGCCGACACCGCCGGCCAACACCTGGCCAATACCCTGCGCGGTGTGTGGAGCCTGCGCCTGGAGGGCCGCGATGCGGGCCTTAAAGGCTTGCCGCTGCAAGGCCTGGAGCTGTTGCTCGACATCGCCCCGCGTGGCCGTGGCTTGCGTGGCTATCTGGACACCGCTGCAAACCTGCGTGCCGAGGGCGAGCCGCGTTACCGCGTGCTCGGTGATCTGCTGACGGGCGAGGGCGCCGTGCTCTACTGGCGCCTGATCGACCGCGACGCCGCGGATGGCGCACCGGCCTATGAGTTCAAGATGACCCTCGACGAAGTTTGGGCCGACTTCGCCAATGCCGGCAGCAGCACGCTGAGCGGGCAGGTTCTCGACCTTGAGCGCCCCCTGGCCCTGACCGAGCGCGACAACCGCTTTATCGCCCACAAGCAACTGTTCCCCGAGGCGCGCCAGCGTATCGGCCTCAACCCGACCTTGCTGGCCTGGCTGATCGCGCCTGAGCACCGGCTGTTCCACCAGCTCTGGCACGCCACCCGTGACCAGTGGCACAAGCTGTCTGAGGAAAAACGCGATGCCCTGCGCGGTATCGGTTGGCAACCCGGGCCACGCGGCCAGGAGCGCGACGCGCGCGGCAAACGCAAAGACCGTAACGGTTCGGGTATCGACTTCTTTTTCATGCACCGGCATATGCTTGGCACTGCGCGCTCCATGCAAGACCTGCCTTCCTGGCCGCAATTCCCTGAACCCCAACCGGCGCTGGAACGCGATCGCCTGGGGTTTTTGCGTTATTTCGATAACCACGACGGCTTTGCGCTGCCACCCTGTTGGTCAGCACCTGATGACAGCGACTACACCCAATGGGTCAGCGATATCAAGGCGGCCGAGACCTACCACAGCAACTTCCAGGTGTGGGAGTCGCAGTACCGTGACCCGCGTTACCTGGCCAAACTGACCTTGGGCCAGTTAGGTTCGGAGATGGAGCTGGGCCTGCACGACTGGCTGCACATGCGTTGGGCCTCGGTGCCCCGCGACCCGTCCAACGGCGTGCCGGTGCCGTTCGCCCGTGACCCGGCGGACTTTGCCGCGCGTTGGTACGCGCCGCAGAACGACTTCCTGGGCGACCCGTTCTCATCGCACGTAAACCCGGTGTTCTGGCACTTTCACGGCTGGATCGATGATCGCATCGAGGACTGGTTTCGCGCCCATGAGCGGTTCAATCCAGGCGAGGTCAGCCGGCTGGAGGTCAACGGGGTCAAGTGGTTTGCCCAAGGCCGCTGGGTGGAAGTCGCTGACCCATGGCTGGGGCCGGACACCCACGGTTGCAGCACCACGCCGGGGCTGCAGATGGGGCGGTCGATGGAGATGGACCCGGAGACCATGAAGCTGGCGCTGCGCATCACCTTCGCCGAAGAAGACGGATTGCAGGCCTTGTTCAAGCGCGTGCCGAAACGGCCCTGGTATGCGCGCCACCTGAAACTCAAGTAATGCCCGGGACGTTTGGCCACAGGTCTGCAACAAGGAACAAACGTTCGGCTTCTTCCCAATCTGCGCCTTGCTGAACCAGCCGCACCAGTAATTGGGCCGGTGCCATCGGGTCGAGGTCTGCCAGCCAGGCTTGCATCTGGTCAGCACGCCACACCTGATCCTCCGAGTAATGCGCCGGCGCCAGCCAGGCGTGCCGAGGCAGGGGTTGCCAGCGCCCCGGCGGGCTCTGGCTGACGAAGTCGCGCCAATCACGCTGATGCAGCCAGCGCCCGCGCAGGTGC
>NZ_VBVZ01000275.1 GCF_005863185.1 Pseudomonas edaphica | reverse complement strand
GTCAGTTGACCTGTTTTCAGCTGACCCACCGCCATCGCAGGCAAGCCAGCTCCCACAGTTTTGGCTGTGTTATGCCTTGATGAAGGTTTCATGCAGATGGCGCCACAGCAGCGCGCCGCTGGCCTGTTTTTCGAATACCACGGTGGCGCGGCGGTCAGTCTGGGTGCCGCTGTCATCAATCTGGTGTTCGCGGTAAGTCACCGTGGCACCGCGCGCGTGCCGGTCGATCCCGGCCATTTCGCTCAAGGTGATCTTCAACCCCGGGCGCATACCGCCCAGGCGCGTGAACAACGCTTTAACCCCGGCTGTATTCACTCTCGTGCCGGTGGCGGGTGCGACCATGCTGAAATCGGGTGAAAAGCGCGCAAGCAAGGTTTCCAGGGTGCCTTCAGGCGCGACCCCGGCAAACCATTGCTCGATCTCGACGTGGGTCTGGATCACTTCTTCAAAAAAATCGTTGTAATCAATCATGGCTGGGCTCGCTGGCAGGGTGAAGCAGCGTGCGGACTCTGGATGTATCCAGGCGCAACACGGCAAAAAGGGGCAGCAGTGTCAGGGCTGCGGCTATCGTGAAGGTTATGACGAAGGAATCCAAGGCCGACAACAACGCACTGAGGGCGGCAGCGCCGAGGCAGAAGCTGACTTGTCGATTGATGTTCCACAGCGCACTGGCGTGGCCCATGCGCTCGGCGGGTATGTCGAGAAACGCCAAGGTCTGCGCCGTGCTGCTGCACAGGCTGCCGCCCAGGCCCATCAACGCGTAGGCTAGAATAATTACGGCCGGTTCGGGTTTTGTCAGCAGCAGGATGCCGATGCATTGCAGGGCCATGCCCGCCAGCAGCAAGGGTTTTGGGCCGTAGCGGTTGAAGCGTTTTTTGCTCAGGAAAATCGCCAGTGCCGACGCCAGCGCCCACGGCAACATCAGCGCGCCGGTGTGTGTCGCGTCGTAGCCCAGGCCGCGCAGGTAGAGAATAGCGATCAGGCTGGTGCCGATAAATATGCCGGGGATGAACAGATAGACCAACATCGCCACGCGCAGCATCGGGCTGCGGATCTGTTTGAAAATACTGCGCACATCCAGGGCCGGGCGCACTGTTACAGGTGCATCAGGTTTTATCCACAGCAGTGCCAGCAGCAACGTGAGCAACGCCAGCGGCAGGTTGGCGTAGAAGATCCAGCGCCATGACACACTGTCGACGATCAGCCCGCCCAAAGCCGGCGACAATGCCGGTACCAGCAGCGCCACCGACATCACGCTGGCTGTCAATTGGCTGCGTTCTGCCGCTGGATAGTGCCGGTAAGCCATGGCCTGGCCCACGGGGATCAGCAAGCCACCGCCCAAACCTTGCAGCGCCCGCCAGCCAATCAGCGTTTCGATGGAACCCGCCTGGCCAACCATCACCGAGGCGCCCGCGAACAACAGCAGGCTCGCCGCGATCAGCGTTCGTTCGCCCATGATCGCCGCCAGCCACACACTCAACGGAATGATCACGGTCAGCCCGAGTACGTAGGCGTTGCTGATCCACGCCAATTGCGTGACCGAGGCGTGCAGTTCGCGGGCGATGTCCGGGTAGGCAACGGTGGCGACAAACATGTTCACCAGGTCCAGGGCAAAGCCGAGTAAAAAGATCCAGGCGACTTTCGAGCGGTAGGTCATAAACGCGATCCTGCGAGTGAAGCGGGCAGGGTAGGTCGCAAGCAGCGTTTGGGATACGGTGATTTGACTGTTAGTTTGTCAAAAATATTTTGACAAAGGAGCGCGAGGCCAATGGTCAGCCTGGACCGATTCGACACCTTCAAAGCCGTGGTCGAGGCCGGCTCGCTCACCGCCGCCGCCGATCGGCTGGGCCAGACCCGCGCCGTGGTCAGCTTCAACCTCAAGCGCCTTGAGGCAGAACTGGGCGTGACCCTGTTAACTCGCAGCACCCGCCAGTTGGCACTGACGGATGCCGGTGAGCGCTTTTACCTGCGTTGCACGCGCATGCTGGAAGAAGCTCGGTTGGCGGTGGAAGAAGCCCGCTCCGAACATGCCCAGCTCAAAGGCACCTTACGCATCACCACCACGGTGGAATACGCGTTGGCAGTCGTTGCTCCTGCGGTGGAGGCTTTTCGGCGCCTGCACCCGGACTTGAACATTCACTTATCCACATCCTCCACCCATGCCGATTTGATCTCCGAACGCTTTGACGTGGCGATTCGGTTGGGGCGACTGCTCGACTCCAATCACCGGGCGGTGCAGCTGTCGACCTTTGAGGTGTTTGCTGTCGCCGCGCCTGAGTTTGCCGAGGTGCAAACCCTGGATGCGTTGGAGCGCGTGCCCAAGTTAGGCCATGGCCGTTTGACGGAGCTGAGCCTGACCGACCCGGCCGGCGGCGAGCATCAATACCGTTCCGGCCCTGCGGCGCTGGTGGCCGACAGTGCGTCTGTGCTCCAGGCTTTTGCCGTGCGTGGGCATGGTGTGGCGGTGCTGCCGCAATGGCTGGTGCAGGGTGATCTGGACGCGGGGCGGTTGGTGCGCTTACTGGCGGACCATCGCTTCGCGCCGCAAGGGATTTACGCGATGTACCCGGATACGCGGCATTTACCGCTGAAGGTGCGGGCGTTTATTGATTTTATGAAGGGCTAGAGTGAGCCAGAGAGTCCGAACCGCTTCTTCAGGACTTTCTCCAGCAACCCTTTTGGCAACAGCGCCGCCATCAACGGCAACGCTCGGCTGCCATTGCCCGCACGCAACATCCGTGGCGGTGTTGGGTGTTGCACAGCCTTAAGCACTTGAGCTGCAAACTGCTCGGCCGAAGTCGGGTTGCCCTGCGAAGCCTGGGAGCGCGCACGAATACCTTCACGCAACGGCCACCAGGGCGATTGTTCGTTGATCAGCAGCTCAGCCTGGGCGCCGGCGTTTTTCGCGAAGCTTGTATTGATTGCTCCCGGCTGTACTTCCAGCACGCGCACGCCAAACGGCGCCAGTTCCATACGCAATGCATCGCTCAAGGCATGCACCGCCGCTTTCGAGGCGCAGTACGCACCGGCAAACGGCGTGACCAGCACACCCGAAACGCTGCCGATATTCACCACCAGCCCTTTGCTGCGCCGCAGCGCGGGAAAGAGTGCCTGGGTGACGCCGACGATGGAAAACACATTGGTCTCGAACTGGCGCTGCATGGCTTTGGTGCCGCCGTCGAGCAGCGGCCCCATGGCGCCGTAGCCGGCATTGTTGATCAACACGTCCAGTTCGCCGAGCTGTTCGGCCAGGCGCTGCAGCGCCGCACTGTCGTTGACGTCCAGTAGCACGGCATTGAAGCCGGCAGCAGCGAGGGCGGCGACGTCCGCTTCGCGGCGGGCGCTGGCCCACACGTCGAAGCCGGCGGATTTAAAGGCGTCAGCCAGGGCGCGGCCAATGCCACTGGAGCAACCGGTGATGAGTACGTTGGGCATGGATCAATCCTTTGTCAGTCCGAGAAACTGCCTTGCAGGTGCTCGGCGCGAAATTCCAGGGTTTGCGGGCGGTAGCCGGGGCGCAGCGGCGGCGTGGGTAAACAGTCGTCCCAGGTGGCGCCGGCCTGTAATTCGCCAGGGCCGCGGTAGCGCGGCGCAGCATAAACGTTATCGGCCAGGTTCACCGTGTCCCCCGGTGCATACGCTGCGAGGCGCCAGCGCAATTCAGTGAGCGGCACGTCGTTGCCGTTGATCAGCACCAGTTTCAACGGTCGGTCGGCTGGGCATTCCTGTGGCGCGTAGCTGATGCGCAGTTCCAGGCGTGCCAGTTGCGAGGCTTCGCGGCTGTCCAGCCACACCACCCAGATGGCGACAAAACCCAGGCCGACGGCGGCGGCCAGCGATACCGGCAAGGCTTTGGCGGGGTAGCGCAGCAGCAGGATCAGCCAGGTGATGATCAGTAGAACGCCGAAGAACATGATGATGACCTCGCGAAGGGATAGACCATCGTACCTGTGGCTGGGCCGGGTTGACTATCTACGGGCAGAGACAGGGTCTGTGCGCTGCATTGAACACATGATCAAACAAGTTTTTTTAGCGGTTTTTATACGAATCGACACTCAGGAAGTACCGAAGCCTGTCGGAACAGAGCGCCTCGACAGGTCCTACTTCAAGTCCATTTATGTGAGAAAGAGTCGATGATTTACCGCCCCCTCAGTCCAGGCAATCAGCAACCGTTTTTGGCTATAACGCCATCCTCTTCATTGCCGGTTGAATCACCTCCTGCGGCGGTGGGCAATGAACCGTTGCAAGCGCCTTCGGCTCCCCAAACGCCCAGGGTGCCTAGGTTGCGCAGAGCCACACTGGAAAACGCTCCGGCCCGCGACACCTCTAAGCCTTCGGCGCTGACGCTCAGTCAGCGCCAAGAATTGGCAGGGAATATTCATACCAATTATTGCCTGACGGTGGCGTTGGAAGAGATCCAGGCGGCCATCGCCGAGGATCCGAGTCTGGATGTTGCAGCGTTGCTCGAAGTGAAGAAATTTTCCGCTCATCACGTTTCTACTTTTGGGCGCGCCTATAAAATCGCGCCGGGCGAGGATGTGCCGCTGGCGTGGTTCCTGCGGGAAAATCAATGGTGGGTCCCCAAGGATCTCGGGCAACTGGCCAACCTCATCGCCGTGTGCAAGGAGCCGTTGCCTGAGCCGGTTGAGCACGGCAATTACTGGGGGCTGTTATCCCAGCCCGCCACATTGGACAGTGGTCAGCGCACCCGGCTAAGCGAAATGGCGGCCGCCGAAATGGCCACGCTGTCGCCTGGCAAAGGCATCTTCGCTGCTTTTTTTGAGACGCATGGGGTTTCGCTTCAAGGCATGAGCGCCGCGCAGCTGCTTGAAAGCATGCTGGGCAGTGCTCAGATCAGAAACTTGGGCCAAACGCTGGAAATGGCCCTCAACAGTGACGCGTCACTGACCAGCAAAGATGCAAGTTGGGCGTTGGCTGCAATGGTGCTGGAGCTGGATCCGCAGGCCGGCAGCAAGCGTGGCGTCGTGGCCGGGTATGACCTTTACCAGCCAGCCAATCGAGATGTCCATCCTTCGGTGGTCGTCTCGCGCCTGGAGAAACATCTGGTGGACCAGGGCAAGGTGCCTGTCGAGCTGGCACCGGCCGCCGCGCGCTTATTGCTTGCAGGCGCTGACCCTGCCTTCATTGCCGAAGATATGCCCAGCAACCTGGTGGTTAAGTCTGCGGCCTTTGCCAAGCTGTCGGCGGTTGTGCAGGCGCAAGAGTTTTGGACGCCGGGCATTGCGACATACACCGATTTTCAAACGTTCATGAGGCTGGCCAATCACAGTCCTGTCTCGGAGGCCGAGGGGGTTGTCGAGGCCAAGGCTCAGTCCAATGCGTTGATTCAGTGGGGCGTTGCCCAGGATGAAATGGCAGGTAAGGACGATGAAGACTATACGTCGCAAGACGTGGTCGGGTTACGCGACGCCTTCAATGAGGAACTCTCCTCATTGAAAAAAGCCCATGAGCAGATAAGCGCCGCCATGCCCACCCGCGAGAACATCGCAGTTGAAAACCTGAAAGAGGCCTATGGGGCCGATCACTCATTTGATGTGCGTAATATCAGCATTGCCAACATCGATGCCAGTGAAAGCCAGTACCACTCGTTACTGGATATCTACATGTCAGGAAAGATGGACCGTATCCCAAGAGGGCAGCGGTACGATTTTCAGTTAGGTAACCGTTTCACCCGGGTCAAGCCGCTTCCTGATGTCAACCAGGCATTCGACAGCCAGTTCGATAGCTACTTCAACAACTTGAAGGAGGGCGTGACAACCACCTCCAGACACCAACTATTGCAGCTGTCTGCGCAAGACAGACACACCATCGCGTCGGGTAAGGTCGAGTTTTTTTCTCTACGCAAAGCCGGTGTTGCGCAGGCTGAGGAGACGGAGAGCCCGGAACAGGCACAAGCGGCCAAGGCGCGTTACGGACTGTTGATGCGGGTGCTGACCAAAGTCGACAAAAACGGCAGTGACCGGGACGTTAAAAACCTGCGCCATGTGTACTACGAAGTGTTCCCCCTGCAAGGCGTCATCCGCCGTCGCGACGACCTGCCCCGGTATCTGCCTAACCCCCCTCCACGAGTGGCCAACGCTCAAACCTACGCCACGACTCAGGCTAAAGGGGTCAGTGTTCCGGTCGATTATGAGGCCTATGAAAACGGCACCCCGCCACAGGCTGGCAAGGTTTCGACGGGGCTGTTGACTCAGCAGCTCAACGCGCCTTATTTGCCTGAGCCCAGGCAAGGGCAGGACGCCAGTTCCGCGGTTTCCGTGAATGCTCGGTTCGACGCGATCGCCAAGGTGATCGCCGACCACCTGTTACATGATCGCGATGCCATAAAGGCAGGCGCCAAAGGCGTGACCGAGGTGGAAAAGGAAGAGGCCGGCATCAAGGCCGCGCATGATTTTGTGACCGGACTGATTCCGTTTAAAAATGCCATCGAAAACGCAGTCAAGGGCAATACCGGCGCGGCCATCAAGGACTTTGCGCTGGATATCTTTGGTTTCATCCTGCCATTCGGCAAAGGGCTGGGGCAGGCGAGCAAGGCGTTGGGCAAGTTGGGTGAAAAGCTCGGAACACGGGCGTTCAAGGTGTCCGATACGGTTTTGCGCTCAGTTGCCAGTGGCTTGAACCCCACCGATGGTCTGGGAGACCTGGCAGTGGGGCTGGCAAGGGGCGGGAAGACAGTGTTGAAAAGTAGTTTCAGGGAGCTGAAGCAAATATTGCAGGAGCAGTCTGTCAATGTTGGCGTGTCTGGGAAGGTAGCGAACACGGTATCCGACATCGCCGGCACCGGTCGCCAACTGCCCGACTACAGTGCTCACTCACTGCCTGATAGCCTGCTTGAGGGCCGGAATATAAAAGGGGATGGCACTTACCAAGTCGGTGATCAGCACTATGTTCGTTTCACCGATGGCACAGCCACCAGCCGAGTATTTGAAATCAGCCGGAACTATAAAGTTGCGGGCGGCCAGGTTCGGGTTATTGATCCTGTCACCCAGAAAACGGTGATGTTCCTCCAGCCAACAGGCACCGGCGAATGGCGACTGAACAGCCTGCTGGGAGGCGTCAAGCCCGAAACACTGCAACGCATGAATGGGATCAGGCCTGCGCCGCAAAAACGTCCTGCCGGGCAAGGCAGCTCTGGTTCAGCCGCAGGCGTGGGGGGGGCCGGCAGTCAACCGGCCTTTAAACGACCCAAGTTGCCTGAAGTTTTCCAGGGTGAAAAGGCGCTGATGGATCCGCCCGTCAAAGGCGAGAACCGTTTCTACCATTACACCGGGGCAAAGTCTCATGCCGCAATCAACAGCGATTGGCATTTGCAGTCCTCGGTGCTTAACGTGGATGGCAAGCCGTTACCGCGTGGGAAAGGCAGGCATTACTTTACGGATCTGGCGCCTGATGATGCGGCAACCAAAGAGATCTCCACGACTATTTTTGGGCGCCGGCGACATGGCAACCAATTGGACAAGATGACGCATTACTACGAGGTCAATACCTCGGGGCTGGCGGTCATGAAAACCGATAACCCACATATTTTTTATGTGGAGACGACATACGCCCTGCCCTTGAAGTACAGCGTCGAAGGTGAGCCGGTGAGTCGAATTATTACCCACGGGCAAACGCCATTCACTGCGTAGCCTCTACGGCCCCTCCCGCATTTAACCGCGTCCCTGCTTTGAAATACGGCCAACGGCGGGAGGGGGCTTGCTCCCGATGAATTGCTTACTGAGCAGAAAAATCCGCCTGCAAGCCTTCGATGGAAGCCTCAACCAATGCCAAACCGGTTTCGGCTAATTGCAGGCTGGCCCAGTTCAGGTAGCTCTGGTGTTCGGTGCACAAGTCTTGAGCTGCCAAGGTGAGCACGCGCGCGGTGCCTAAAACATAGCTGGCATGTTCCAGTGCATGTTCGATGGGAATGCCGGGTTGTACGCAAAAAAGAGGTTCTTCACTGCGGTCGCTGGGGCCGAAGGGGGTGGGGCGGGTGGTTTGTTTGGACATGGTGGATC
>NZ_VBVZ01000274.1 GCF_005863185.1 Pseudomonas edaphica | reverse complement strand
GTCGCTGATCGTCCTTGGCCCGCGCAGATTTTGGTTCTGATAGCCACGCGTAGTAGCCGCTGGGATGAACCTTGAGCGTCAGGCAAAGCCGTCGAATCGCGTAGTGACCCGCTTGCTGCTTAATAAAGGCGTACTTCAGCCGCACTCCTTGGCAAAGTACGCGGCGGCCTTCCTAAGAAACACCCTCCGTTGGCTGAAGAGTGAAACCAAATTCGGCAGCACGGCGATGTAGACCCTTTACGACTCGCTCCCGATATCTCTGCTCGTACTGGTCTGCTCCGGGGTCCTGATAGTTCATACCGAAACGCATCGCGTTATAGAATAAAATCGCAATTTTTCGGGCGGTCGCGGTGACTGCTTTGGCTTTTCCGATTCGAGCTGCAAGGCGTCTATAGAAGGCCCCAAGCGCAGTACTCGTTCTCCCGACGGTGACAGCGGCCAAGCGCAGGTGGGCGGTCACTCGATTCTTGGTTTTCCGAGTATGAGCGGAAAGCACCTTACCTCCACTGATCCTACATCCCGGGGCAAGCGTTAGCCACGAAGTGAAATGATGACAAGTGCGCCATCGGCTCAGATCTGTACCACATTCGGCGACCAGCCGCAGTGCCAAAAAGGGGCCAATGCCATGTATTTGCGTGAGGTCTACACCGACCAACTGATAGAGCAAGGTGCGAACATCGAAGTTAAGCGCATTGGGTTGCCGGGTTTTATGGCGCGGTTTAGGTAATGGTTCTGACGGACGCACCTTTTCCTGCGAGAGCTTGATGAGCACTTGTGCAATTTGCTGATCGCAGATGAGGAGTTGCGCTTGGTATGCGTCATACATCGTCAGTGCTTGTGACAGGGCAAATGTATGCTCCGGTTGATAATTGCCGACTAGCGCTGCCTTAATGACATCGATACCGGCTTTGCAGCGGGTATCACTCATGGCAGCCAATACTGACGGGCTTCGCTCACCGGCCACAATGGCCCGTATTATTCGCATGCCGGTCACTCCGGTTACGTCCGCCACAACATGGTGCAGTTGCAGATTCATATGTGTGAGGGCTTTTTGCATGTGCTGAATATGCGCGGCCGCGTAGTCAAGGTGGCGCTCTCGCAATCTTAAATAGCTACGTAAAGCCGAGATTTCGCGATCTGGACGGAAGCTAGCTCGAAGTAATCCGCAGGAATGGAGTCGTTGAATCCACTGCGCATCATTCACGTCGGTTTTACGCCCTGGCACCGCGCGAGCATCGCGGGCATTGGCAAGTACTACATGAAGTCCGTGCGTTTCGAGTATCTCGTAAACCGGAATCCAATAAACGCCGGTCGACTCCATGGCGACTGTCGAGATGCCGAGGCTCACCAGCCAGTTAGCCATCCGCTCAAGATCAGCGGTGAAGGCATTAAAGGTTTGAATCGGATCTTGCGCGAGATCCGCTGGAACGGCGACAACATGAAAGCGTGAGCCGATATCAATGCCGGCCGCTCGAGTATTAATTACCGGTAACCCTCTGGTTTTTAAGTCAGAATTTTTCATACGCACCTCCAATCAAGGGCAGGACTGGACGGGGACTCGGATCAAATCACATTCCTAAACGGGGTCATAGAAGCGCCACCACTAACGGGTCCGCAGCTTCCCCTGGGTCACGTTTTTTGACGGGGACTTAGCCTCCAAAAAGCCAGCGACCACTGTCCAGAAATGTAAGTGTAGTACGTAGTGTTTCTAGCCCAATGGGCCGCGGAGTGCCGGGGAGGCGGTTTTTTAAGATGTCTCGCTCCTCCGTCACCCGTTTCAGCTCGGCACGTAGACGACGAACCTCAGCGCTCTGATCATCCTCCTCGACGCGCTGTTCCTGGGGCTTGGTGTAGCGCTTAACCCAGGCATAGAGGCTGTGCACGGACACACCTAATCGTGCAGCCACCTCCGAGACAGGAAGCTGCTTTTCGGTCACTTGCTTGACCGCCTGGATTTTGAATTCTTCGGGATAACGCTGGTTGCTCATGGCACCTCCTAATGGGCCTCATTTTAAGGCTTGGAGGTGTCTACGAAACTAGGGGCGATTCAAACTATTGATATCTCAGGGCCGCTTGCGCTCGTTCAGTTAACGGCACACTGGGTTACAGTATTGAAAGGACATAGGTGACCCGTAATGGATTTCCCAGGTTAACGATGAAAGTGAACGGTGAGTTAGCGAACTCAAAAACCAGGTTAAAGGTGCCGTACGCACTCTGAGTATCCACCTGCAAAATATCGCTTAGTAGCCGTTGGCGCTGGCGTATAACTCGGTAAATCAACTTTTGGTCATCGAGGCGAAATACTGGATTCAAGCTATTGGTTGCGACCGCTATCCATGGAATGCCACGCAATCCAGTGAACGTAGACAACACCGGGAATGCATTACCATCAAGGCCTGTGCCCGGTGAATAGGCGGGGGCAGCTGGTTTGGGTTTGCGCAGCTTTTTAAACAGCCAGTACATGAACCACAGCGATAACCCCTGTGCAATAATCACCATTATGCCAAAGGCAATTTCCATCCATTCAATATTCATTATTTTCCTGTCTTTACACCAGTGCGAAAACCACTCCAGATACGTGGCACACGCTCATCGCTAAATATCGGCTCAACACTGTAACAGTGTTGTGGTAGGTGCCTGTCAATTTCACACGACTGGCATACCCTACACCCAATTTAGGGTGCAGGCCCCGCTGTCCGTTGATGCTGTGGCTGCCATCGGTGTCTTCTCTCATACGACATACCAAGCTTCGTTAGCTTGAAGCGAATTGCGAGTTTGCACAGCCAACGATAGCTGGTGCAGGCCATCCGTTGTGTGATTTTATTGAAGGTGAATTTTCCTGCATACAATATTTGGGTGTGCACATATTCTGCACCAGAAAGTCGTGAGTTCTGGATTTTATAAGTTCTAACGGTCCGGGGATTTTGTTGAGTGCCTGCCTGCCAGGTTAGTGGTTATCAAAAGGAAGATTGAACTTATGAAAAAAATTACAGGTGTGCTATTTTCAACCGCGTTCTGCTTTGGCACAGCTTACGCTGAAGGGTGGTACGGTTCGGCGAAACTTAACAATGCGCGGCAAAATCTGTCCAGTCCACTACTGACGAGTCCTCGAGTGGTAGAGCGGGTTGCCAATCCGGACAGCACTAAGACCTTCACAGGATCCTTTTCCGTAGGTTATGCGTTTACCGAAGGCTGGCGCCTGGAAGGTGAGTACACTACCAAAAGTGATGCAAATTTTGATACTCGTTGGGCGCCATTTAACCCTAATGTAAATCGCATGCAAGTTACCTCGCAGCGACTGATGATCAATGGATACAAAGATATACCTATCATCGATTGGTTATCTTTTTACGGCATGGCGGGTGTGGGCCTTGCACGGGTAGATTCAGAGGGATATCAGTCAAACGCAGCACGCAGGTTTGCCAAACACACCCAGAATAACGTCGCCTATAGCCTGGGTATTGGCTTGAACGCTAAAGTCGGCGAAAAAACTACTGTCGGCCTAGGCTATCGCTACATCGCGATGGGCGATATCGAAACCGGCCACAATACTTTTGCGAACCGCATCAATGCGCGTGACGAGCAGCTCAAGGGGAAGCTAAAGGAACAAAATTTGTTCTTGGAGGCGCGAGTACTGTTTTAACTCAAAAAATGCCTTGCGATAGACAGTAGTGCAGCGACTTGCTTTCCGTACAGTGGTCATCGAGAAAGGGGGTAACGGCTGGGCCTGCTGGGACTCGCAATCGGATTATTGGAGAAAAATCCACCGAAATCGGGGGATTTTTCCCAACGTAATTGCGGTTGATTTTCTATAATTTTTTATAAGCTATTTATGTAAGTGCAAGGCCCTGTCAATTTTGCTAAGGGGGCCCATTCGCGGTTTTTAATAAGGAATATTCTGTGAGCGTGTTAAGTGAGTTCAAGGCCTTTGCAGTCAAAGGCAATGTGGTGGACATGGCCGTCGGCATTATTATTGGTGCTGCTTTCGGCAAAATTGTTTCGTCTTTTGTTGGCGATGTGGTGATGCCACCCGTCGGTGTGTTGATCGGGGGAGTGAACTTTGGCGATCTGGTCGTGACCCTCAAGGCTGCACAGGGAGATATCCCTGCCGTGGTGCTTGGGTACGGCAAGTTCATTCAGAGCATCATCGACTTTCTAATCATCGCATTTGCGATATTCATGGGCGTGAAAGCTATCAATCGTCTCAAGCGTGAGGAGCCTGCTGAACCAAGCCTACCAGCGGTGCCAACCAAAGAAGAAATGTTGCTGGAAGAGATCCGTGATCTGCTCAAGGATCAGAACAAAAAGTCCTTGTAATTACACAGTACAGGGGTTGCTTTGAAAAGACAGGGAGCTTTTAAAGTTCCTGTATTTGCCTGCGTGATGAGTCCACCTCGTGGTTGAAATGTAATTTTCCGGCGGCGTAGTCGGATTTTTAAACCATGGCTAGTGCGCTTCAATCATAAAATGAGTTGATAATCCTACCCGCTTGGTCTGTCTCGACGCTTAAGCGTCCAGGCGTATAGCTTAAATCTCGTAGGCCTCCATTCGATAGAATTCGGATCGAACTAGCATCCGAATTCAGCTCTAGGTTGTCTAGCATGTTTTGTGCGGTTGCTTGGCAACGTCTTTCAACCGAAAGGTCTTCAGGACATCCTAAATGTATCGTTGGCTGATGGGGGGCCATGACAATTATTGGCTCCGATGCGCGCTCACGAGTGAGCGCAAAGCCCAACCATCCTGCGCCGACGAATGATAAGCAAAAAATCGATGCCGGTAATGATTGAGCAATCGTATTAAAGCTACGCACGAACATAGTAAGCGCTCCGATGAATGCGTGTAGGACAGCAGAGAGTTGAATTGGTTCTTAAGCGCTCAGGGCATCTCCTTATCGATCCAAAACGATAGATTGCTACCGCCGGCCGGCTTGCGCCGAAACAGTGTGGCAAAGCTCAGGTCGCGAATTGAGTCCGTCGACGGGCCTAGGGCAGCAGTACGCTGATTAGGCGATAACCCCACTTCGAAGACTATGCCTGACCTCTTCGTATTTTGGATGAGCTCATTCTCTGGTGAAATTTCCCACAGACAGGCTGGCAGACGTCCCTTACTTTTTGCATGTCTTGAGCGGAGCCATTTTTTCTTAATCCTGAGCTCCCCAGGCCTCGATGTACCGCACACGCAAAGCGCGAAATCACAGGCCATAGTCCGTCGGTACGCACACCGGAGTGTAAATGTGATCTGGTTTCTTGAAGGTCAATCCAGTCAGCGCGACGTGGTTATGAGTACACGGGAGGCACTGCCTGTGAGCGTCAAGGTTTTTGCGTCCCATCGACAAGATCGGCCTGAGATCACAGGGCAGGCTGATGTCAGTTTTCAAGAGATTCATGACAGCGCTGAACGTATTGGTTGGGTGATTGAGACCGCACTTGAACACCGGATTACAGTGGTGATTGCAGGGCGAGCTGGGAGTGTTTACGAAGCGAGCCGCAAGCGGTTTGGGGTGGCAGGTATTGGCCTTGTCACGGGAGGACTGTCTATGGACACCTTTAGCAAGGTAGACGACAAAAGTCTGTTCACGGCGGAGGCCGAGCGTGCTGGTTTAGCCTGCATACCGGCAATCACGGTTACTAACGGTCGGGAGTTGGTTGCGGCATATAAGTGCTTGTCCGACGCAGGGGAAGTCTGCATCAAGCCGACGGTGGGAGTTTATGGCCAGGGGTTCTGGCGTTTCAAGTCGCAGGCGGACCCGTTCCGTTGTTTGGAGAATCCGGGCGCACGGGAAGTCGACTTCAACACCTATCTGAAACTCTACGTGTCGGGGCCGCAGCGTGTACCGATGTTGATGATGCCCTATCTGTCGGGCAACGAGTGTTCGGTGGATATCGTGTGCGAAGCAGGTAAGCCTGTCGCTTACGTGGGGCGCAGAAAGCATGGCGCTTACCAGTCGTTCGAGCGCGAATCCAGCGCCGTGGAGCTTGCCCTCAAGGCATGTGCGCACTTCAAGTGCGACGGTTTAGTGAATGTGCAAACCCGGGACAATCAGGCGGGTATTCCACACTTGCTCGAGATCAACCCGCGTTACTCCGGTGGCATCGGTTACACCCGCGCGGCAGGTGTGAACCTGGCCGGAATATTCGCCACGCGTCGATTAGGACTGCCGGAGCCCCCAAGTCAGTGGGTCGAGGGTGTGCGTGTGAAGCCCATTACGGTTGCGGTAATGGCGTCTACCTGAAATGACGGGTTCAACCGATAACGCATGACTTTTTGAAAGCTACACATCTTTAGCGCACCTCGAGTAAGGAAGGACCAGGATGAAGGCGCTGACGCCCGGTGCAAACATAGCTATTGCAGGTGTAAAGACGGCTTGGACACTGAGCAGCAGTAACGTCAGCGCCTTCGGGGATTACGCTGCTGTGGCGTTGCTACCTGTCACCGAAAAACGCATGCCAACCGGTGACCCTGCGTTGTTTCAAATCTCCCAGAAATGGATGGAGTGGAGCGAAGCCCAAACGTCAGTCTGTTGCGCGCTGGATCTGTCTGCACTGCCAGGCGGTACAGAACGTGTGTTGTTGGTTGTTTATACGTTCGCTGCGGTAGGGCCGATCAGCGAGCTCAAGGACTTATGCCTGCAGATCGATAATCAGGCCGGACTCTCCCTTGATCTGCACAACAATGGTGAATCGGCGATCGTGATTGGCGAATTTTACGCCCGAAATGAGCTGTGGAAATTCCGTGCGCTTGCTGAAGGCTCAGCCTACGGATTAGCCGCAATGGGACGGCGCATGGGAATTGATATCGATGATGCACATCCCTCCCGTCGTCCGTATTCAAATGATCGCCCAAGAAATCGTGGTTCCTCTACGGGTACTGGTTTTGCTGTTTCCTCTTCTCAGGTCATGACCTGCGCTCACGTAATTGAGGGCATGCAGGAGTTGCACATTTCTTCCTTTGTCGGGCGTTACCGCGCTGAGGTCGTGCTGGTCGATCAACGCAACGATATGGCCTTGCTACGTATTCAGGATTGTCCGGCGTTATCGCCTGTGCATTTCACGGAAGGTGTGGGATGCGCGTTGGGTGAGTCGGTGATCGCCCTGGGTTTTCCCATGGCAGGTCTGGCAGGGGGTGGCGTACACGTGACCCAGGGTGGCGTGTCGAGTTTG
Organism: Pseudomonas edaphica; assembly: GCF_005863185.1. Classification (GTDB taxonomy): domain Bacteria; phylum Pseudomonadota; class Gammaproteobacteria; order Pseudomonadales; family Pseudomonadaceae; genus Aquipseudomonas; species Aquipseudomonas edaphica. The sequence goes on along the minus strand of NZ_VBVZ01000274.1, from coordinate 867 downwards.
TTCGGTTTGCACAACGATGCCAGCTTGCTGCAGTTCACCGCGGCCATCCAGCCAGGCTCCAGCGGCAGTCCTCTATTTGATAGCGGCGGTGGGGTGATTGCCATGGTGACATCCACGTTGCCGGATGCGCAAAACATGAACTTCGCGGTGAAGGCTGGCCTGCTGCTGGCGTTCCTGGATGCCTGCCAGGTATCACCTTTTAAATCTGTCGCCGGCCGTCAGTACTCAACTTCGGAAATGGCCCGGGAGGCTCAGTCCTCACTGTGGCGTATCGAGGCTGATAACCCGTAGTGGTAGGCAATTTGATCAAGCTGAACAGGATGCCGGGTTCGTTAACTTGCCGCTTTCAGGAATGTCGTGCATGGAATCAATCGTAGTGAGACAAGCGCGGTGCCGCCTGAGTGCACAGCTCAAACGAGGATTATTGGACGTGGATGTCGAGCCATGCTCCATTGCGCCGCAATCCTTGTTCGGCTTTGCCGAGCGACGCAACCCAAAGCGTGCATTCCTGTTTGTATCCAAGGTGCTTGGTAAACATATTCCTGTGCGTCCATCGGTGATGCAGGCCAGCTACAACAGTCTGGCGGCCATGATTCCCGCGGATTTGCCGGGGCCAGTATTGATGGTGGGCATGGCCGAAACCGCTGTAGGGTTGGGGGCAGGGGTGCACCGAGCGTATAGCCATACGCGGCCGGACACGGTGTACCTGGTGAGTACGCGCCATCCGATAAGCACTGAGAGGTTCGCCCGTTTTGAAGAGGAGCACAGCCACGCCAGCGCTCACCTGATCCACCGGCCGACCGATCCTGATATTTTGGCTATGACGCAGCGGGCGCGATCTCTGGTGCTGGTGGACGATGAACTCTC
>NZ_VBVZ01000273.1 GCF_005863185.1 Pseudomonas edaphica | reverse complement strand
AACCAGTGTCGTCTGTTTTGGGGCTGCTGCGCAGCCCAACGCAGGGCAAGCCTGCTCGCCACATGAGTACGCTCAGCCGTTCAATGAGCCCTGCAAACCTCTCACCGCTTCGACAACTCCATAATCATCCGACTCAACAAATAAACCCGTGGCGCCACGCTCTCCACCTCGGCATATTCTTCCGGCGTATGAATATTCCCACCGACAATCCCAAACCCATCCAACGTCGGCGTCCCGACCCCGGCTGACAAGCTCGCATCTGCGGCCCCGCCACTGCCTTCAATGGTCAGTTTGCGGCCCAGTTCGCCGTAGATTTCCTGGGCAATCGCGACCAATTTGTCTGACTCCGGCGTCTGTGGCATCGGCGGCAGGCCGCGCAACAGGCTTGTTTTCACTTCAGTGTCCGGGATCAACTTGTTGGCTGACACCCGCGCCAGGTCTTTTTCGATCCGATCAAACTCTTCCGGCAGTGCCGCGCGCACGTCGGCTTTGGCGGTGGCTTGGTCGGGGATGACGTTGGTGCGGTCGCCGGCCTTGATCACGGTGAAGTTGATGGTGGTTTTCTTCTCTTCATCGCCGAGTTTGCCCAGTTGCAGAATCTGGTGCGCGGCTTCCATGGCGGCGTTGCGGCCCAGTTCGGGGGCGACGCCGGCGTGGGCGGCTTTGCCTTTGACTTCGACCACGGCGGTGGCGCTGCCTTTGCGCCATACCACCAGGCCGTCGGCTGGGCGGCCGGGTTCCAGGTTCAAGGTTACGTCGTTGGCCTTGGCGGTTTTGCGGATCAGCTCGGAGGCGGCTTCTGAGCCGGTTTCTTCGCTGGCGTCGAGCAGGAAGGTGATTTGTGCGTAGTCCTTGAAGCCTTGGTTTTTCAGGACTTTGAGCGCGTAAATGCCGGCGACGATGCCGCCCTTGTCATCCATCACGCCGGGGCCATAGGCGCGACCGTCCTTGATATGAAACGGGCGCTCGGCGGCCGAGCCTTCCTTGAACACGGTGTCCATGTGCGCCATCAGCAGGATCTTGGCTTTGCCGGTGCCCTTGAGGGTGGCGATCACATGGCTGTTGTTGGCGGCTTTGTCCGGCACCAGCTCAATGCTGAAACCGAGTTGCTTGAGTTCATCCACGGCGATGTCGCGCACTTGGGTCAGGCCCGGCTCGTAGCCTGAACCCGAGTCGATATTCACCAGGCGCTCGAGCAGTTTCAGGGCCTCGGCCTTGTACTGTTCGGCATCCGCCTGGATCTGCTTGTGGGGTTCGGCACTGTAGGCCGGCACAGCGAAGGTCAGGGCCAGGGTGGCGGCCAGAAGGGTACGGGAGAAGGTGAAGAGCATGGACCGATCCTTGTTGTTGTGGGGAGGTGCAGCGCTACCCTACCCCACTAGACCGAGCGCAACCAACTGCCTTGCACGGAACTGACGCGGTTGCGCCCACTGCTCTTGGCTTCATACAGCGCCTGGTCGGCGTCGTTGAGCCAACTGGTGGAATCGGCGTGCGCCGGCTGGTACGGCGCCAGGCCAATGCTTAAGCTGGCGCGCAGGGTCGGGTCTTGCGCATAGGCCAGCGCGCTGAAGCGATCACGCAAAGCGTCCATCACTTCGGTGGCGCGATTGAGCGGCATGCCTGGCAAAATCACACAGAACTCGTCGCCGCCATAGCGCCCGGCCAGGTCGGACGCCCGCAGGTTCTGGCGCAACACCTTGCTGAGTTGGCGCAACACGATGTCGCCGGTGACATGCCCGTAGGTGTCGTTGATGGTCTTGAAATGGTCGATGTCGATCAGCGCAATGGCCGCGCCCACCTGTTCACGGCGGCAACGTTGAAACTCGATTTCCAGATGGTCCTTCCAGGCGCCGTGATTGAGCAGGCCGGACAGGCTGTCGGTGCGGCTCAAGGCCAGCAACTCGCGCTTGTGGCGGGCCAGGGTCACGGCCTGGCGGTAGCAGATCCAGCCCAGCGCCAGGGGATACAGCATCAGGATCGGCAGGCACGCATACAGCTGCGCCTCGCTGGTCACCGCGACAAACGCCGGCGCGAACACCAGCAGCGCGGCGCCGATGCCCAGCCCCTGCGCCACCCAGCCGGCGAGCATAAAGCGCGGCCCGCCGATGGCGACGTTGTTCATGGTCATCATCGACAGCGTGGTCACGCTGGGCAGCGGGTTGAAGTGCATGGCACCGACCCAGAAGCCGCCGCAAAACGAATCGAAGAGTAAATTACGCCGTTCGCTGCGCAGTGAGTTGCTCGCCAGGCGCGACAACTGGTAGGCCACGTGCGGCCACACAAACGCGTTAATCAGCATCCAGGCCCACACCCACAGCGACGGGTGCAAGGGGTACATGCCAAATACCACGCAGACAAAACCGAGCGTCAGCCCCAAGAGCCGCGATTTGAACAGGCGCGAAGCGAGCGGAAGTCCATTTCCTCCGGCGGCTGACATGGTGGGGTGTAATCCTGGATGAGTGCCTGGAGTCTAACAGGGCAACGTCAAAGCGCCACTACTGCTTACCTGCTAATACTTCAGTGCGAAAACCCGCGCGCCAGCATCAACGCAACACCCAATAGCAGCACCGCCGTGATCCGCTGCAACAGCACCCGGCGCTTGGGGTTTTCCAGCACGTGCTTGATGCGCTGGCCGAAATAGCAGTACAGGCAGCCGCTGGCAAACTGCAGGGTCAGAAACGTCAACCCGAGGATGGCGATATCCGCCGCCGAGCTATGCTCGCCTGCGCCTGCAAACTGCGGGAACACGGCGCTGAACATGATGATGGTCTTGGGGTTGGAAAACCCGGTGAGCAACCCCTTGCCGAACAGGCTGCGCGAGCCTTCCACGGCGCCGCCCTGGTTGATCGACACGCCGCTGCTGGTCCACTGCTTGTAGGCCAGGTACAGAATATAGGCCACACCGACAAACTGGATGGTCTGGGTAATGGCGAGGTTGCCCTTGATCAGTTCCGAAAAGCCCACGGCAAAGATCAGGATGGAAATCAGGTAGGACACACTGGCGCCGATCTGCGCCGGGATCGAACTGCGCAAGCCGTCCTTCAAGCCCAGGCTTAGCAGCAACAGGGTCATGGGGCCGGGGCTGAAGGTCATGGTGGCGCAAAACAGCAGGAAGTAGAGAAACGAAGACAGCGTTAACGCACTTGTCATGGGCCAGAACCTTGGAATGGTAAAAACAACAACGGGGCGCGCTTGAAACGCACGCCCCTGCGCCTGTCAGGCAACGGCAATTTCAGTGGTCAGGGATTCACGGTACATCAGCGCCAGGTCGGCCAGGGCGGCCTTCGCGGTCTGGTTGCGGGTTTCGAACGCCACCAGGCCCTTCCAGTTGGTTTCAACGATGGCCTGCACCACGTCGGCGTAATCACAGTTGCCGTCATGAATGCCGAAGTGCTGATCCTGCACGCCATTGTTGTTGCTGAAAGAAATACCCTTGATCAAGTGGTGATACTTGCGCACCACATCGGCCGGCAGGCCGTTCTCGATGTTGGCGTGGCCCGCATCCAGGAAGAAGTATACGTTGCCATGGGCCTTCAAGCGCTCGAACACAAACGCGTATTCGGCCTCATGGGTAAAGATGTAGTGGAACGGCCGGTAGTTGACGTAGTTGGACAGGTTCTCCAGGTAGATATCCGTGCCCTTGGCCTCGGCGTAGCTCGCCAGTTCCTGTACCGACTTGAGGTAGTGTTCCAGCGCAACTTTCTTGGCCATCAGCACCATTTTTGGCTCAACGATGCAGCCGCCGTGGATGATCAACGGCGCGCCCAGGCGGCTGGCGATATCAATCTCTTTTTTCACGTAGTCCACCGCCGCTGCACGGAACGCCTCGACGTCACTGCCCAGCGGCGCCTTGAAGTTGCCGTGGAAGATCGGCTTGACGCCGGTGGCGGCGATTTGCGCCTGCAGGCTTTCAATGCGCGCGTCGGTCCAGTCGTCGACCATCTCGCCGAACAGGCTGCCGTCGATGTACCAATGGGTGCAATCACCCTCGATAGCGGTTTGCAGGCCTTTTTCGGCGCTGAGGTATTTCTGGTGCGCCACGCCGGTACAGAACGGCACGGTGGGGTTGATCAGTTTGCTTTCCATGGAGCGATTCCTTTCGTTGATGGAGGGTTAGAGTTCAATGGCCATAAAGTCGGCCTTGGTCACGCCGCAGTCAGGGCATGTCCAGTCTTCCGGCACTTCTTCCCAAGGGGTGCCGGCCGGGATTCCGTCCTCCGGAATACCCAATTCTTCTACGTACATAAAACCGCAGGGGGCGCACATATAAGTCTTCATGAGAATGCGAAATCCATTGCTCGCGTGTAAGAAACTTCGCCAGTTTCCGGCGAGATGGCGCGCAGTCTAGGGCAGCGTCATTGCACAAGGCAGGTAAAGTGGTGCCTAATCCGGCCTAACTTCACCGGTAAAAGCACCGGCAAAGACAAGGAAGGTTTATGTTTGTATCCGCCATCGCTTTTGTGGAAGGCACGCCCAAGGTGCAGCAGATCGTCGACGCCTTCAGCCAGGCCATCGAGGCCGGTGAATGGGCACCCGGCAGCAAGTTGCCGTCGGTGCGTGAGCTGACCCAGACCCTGGGCGTCAGCAAGTTCACCCTCAACGAAGCACTGGACCGCCTGCGCGGGCGCCACCTGCTGACCTCAAGCCAGGGCCGCGGCTATTTTGTGGCGATGGAAACCGCACGCCCGGCCGCCGCGACCTGGGTCGACCTGCTGCCCCAAGACCTGCTCAGCGTGCTGCGCCGCCCGCTGGTCACCGCCAGCGGCGAGCTGCGCCCCGGTGGCGGGCACTTGCCGGAGGACTGGTTGAACGGCGAGGCCATCCGCCAAACGATGCGCAGCGTGGTGCGTGCGCCGTCACTGCGCATCGCCGGCCTGGGCACGCCGGCCGGGTTGCTACCCTTGCGCCAGGCCCTGCAACAGAAGCTGCACGGCGAAGGCTTGTCGGTACCGGTGGAACAGATCATCACCACGCCCAACACCGTGCAGGGCCTGGACATGCTCATGCGCCTGCTGGCGCGCCCCGGCGACACGGTGCTGCTGGACGCGCCGTGCTACTTCAACTTCCACGCCAACCTGGCCCTGCACGGGGTCAAAGTGGTGACCATCGAGCGGCGCCCCGACGGTTTTGACTTTACTGCCCTCGAACAGCTGCTGGCCGAGCATCGCCCCAGCCTGTACCTGACCACCAGCGTGCTGCATAACCCCACCGGCCATTCCTTCAGCCCCGGCCAGGCGTTTCGCCTGCTGCAACTGACCCAGCAGTACCATTGCCATATCGTCGAGGACGACCTCTACGGCGACCTGCATCCCAACCCGCCGCCGCGCCTGGCCGCCCTCGCCGGGCTGGATCAGGTCACCTACCTGTCCGGGTTCTCCAAGATCCTCAGCGCCAACACCCGCGTCAGCTACGTGGTGGCCGCGCCGCAATTGGCCGCCAACCTCACCAACATGAAGCTGATGAGCGGCGGCGTGACCTCGGAGCTGTTCGAGCAGATCGTCTACCGCATGCTCAGCGAAGGCAGCTACGCCAAGCACCGCAAGCGTATGGTCCAGCGTTTGATGGAGTCCGGCGGGCGCGTCGAACAATGGCTCAAGCGCTGTGGCTGCGAGCTGCCGATGGCGTATGAAGGCGGGATGTTTATCTGGGCGCGCCTGCCCAAGGGCGTAAACGGTGAACTGCTGGCCCAGGAGGCGTTGAAACGCAGCCTGGTGCTGGCGCCGGGCGCGCTGTTCGGCTACGACCCGGCGCACCTCAATTCGATGCGCTTCAATGTCGCCCACACTGATGAGCCGCGCGCCCAGCGGGTGTTCGAGGCGCTGTTGCTCAAGGCCGTGCGCCACTGATTTTTGCTTCGCCGTGTATCTGGTCAGCGCCAGATACACTGCAATACAAAGCGCACAAGGCAAAGGCTGCGGCGATGGCTAGACTGCGGCCAAGAGCATTTAACGAGGAAGGCAGCATGGATCATGTCGATCACATCCTGATCGTCGATGACGACCGGGAAATCCGCGAACTGGTGGGCAATTACCTGAAGAAAAACGGCATGCGCACCACCGTAGTCGCCGACGGCCGCCAGATGCGCAGCTTCCTCGACACTACCCCCGTGGACTTGATCGTGCTGGATATCATGATGCCCGGCGACGACGGCTTGCAGCTGTGCCGCGAACTGCGGGTGGGCAAGCACAAAGCCACGCCAGTGCTGATGCTCACGGCGCGCAACGATGAAACCGACCGCATCATCGGCCTGGAAATGGGCGCCGATGATTACCTGGTCAAGCCTTTCGCCGCGCGTGAATTGCTCGCACGCATCAATGCGGTATTGCGCCGCACACGCATGCTGCCACCGAACCTGATAGTGAGTGAAACCGGGCGGCTGATTCGCTTTGGTCGCTGGCGCCTGGACACCACCGCCCGCCACCTGCTCGACGAGGACGACACCCTGGTGGCCCTCAGCGGCGCCGAATACCGTCTGTTGCGGGTGTTTCTCGACCACCCGCAGCGCGTACTCAACCGCGACCAATTGCTGAACCTGACCCAGGGGCGTGACGCCGACTTGTTCGATCGCTCCATCGACCTGCTGGTGAGCCGCTTGCGCCAACGCTTGCTGGATGACGCCCGCGAACCGGCCTATATCAAGACCGTGCGCAGCGAGGGTTATGTGTTTTCACTGCCGGTGCAAATCCTCGGGGCCGAGCAATGAGGCCATGGCGGTTTGGCTGGCCGCGCACACTGGCGTCCCAACTGTCGCTGATTTTTCTGATCAGCCTGGTGTGTGCCCATGGGTTGTCATTCAGTGCGCAGTTCTACGAGCGCTATATCAGTGCGCGCACGGTGATGCTCGGCAACCTGGAAAACGACGTGTCCACCTCGGTGGCCATCCTCGACCGCCTGCCCGCCAACGAACGCGCCAGTTGGCTGGCGCGTCTCGACCGGCAGAATTACCGGTACTTGCTCAACGCCGGCGAGGCCGGTGAACCGATGACTAGCAACGATGTGCCAATGGCCGCCACCTCGATTGCGGACGCACTGGGCGAGCATTACGCTCTGACCTTTCGCGATATTCCAGGCATCCAGAAACACTTCCAGGTGCACCTGACCCTGGCCGATGGCAACCCGATCACCCTCGACGTACGCCCCGCCGCCCTGCCCGTAGCCTATTGGTTGCCGGTGGTGCTGGTGCTGCAACTGGCGCTGCTGCTCGGCTGCACCTGGGTCGCGGTGCGCCTGGCCGTGCGCCCGCTGACACGCTTGGCCCGTGCGGTCGAAACTCTCGACCCGAACGCTCACCCCACCCCCCTGGACGAAACCGGCCCGAGTGAAGTCGCGCATGCCGCCGCGGCGTTCAATGCCATGCAACAGCGCATTGCCGAATACCTCAAGGAACGCATGCAGATCCTCGCCGCGATTTCCCATGACCTGCAAACGCCGATCACCCGCATGAAACTGCGCGCCGAGTTTATGGACGACAGCGCCGACCGCGAAAAACTGTGGAGCGACCTGAGCGAAATGGAGCACCTGGTACGTGAAGGCGTGGCGTATGCGCGCAGCGTTCACGGCGCCACCGAGGCCAGCCACCGCATTGACCTGGACGCCTTTCTCGACAGCCTGGTGTTTGACTATCAGGACATGCAAAAGCAGGTCAGCCTGCGCGGCAAAAGCGCGCTGATCCTCGACACCCGCCCCCACGCGCTGCGCCGCGTGTTGGTGAACCTGGTGGACAACGCCCTTAAATTCGCCGGCAACGCCGAGCTGGAAGTCGGCTCGACAGCCAATGGGCAGTTGTCGATCAAGGTGTTGGACCAAGGCCCCGGAATTGCCGAAGACGAATTGGCGCAGGTGCTGCAGCCGTTCTACCGGGTAGAAAGCTCACGCAATCGCGGCACCGGCGGCACCGGGCTGGGGTTGGCGATTGCCCAGCAACTGGCGGTGGCGATCGGCGGCACGCTGACCTTGAGCAATCGGGTTGAAGGCGGCTTGTGCGCCGAGATTCGTTTGAGTCTTTAGCGCCCTGTTCTGTGGGGAGCAGGCTCGCCACATTGAGTGCACAGCTTTAAT
>NZ_VBVZ01000272.1 GCF_005863185.1 Pseudomonas edaphica | reverse complement strand
GGCGCCTTGGTACAGCACGGGGCCGGTGGGTTGTCCGGTGGGTGAGCCGCCTTGTGGCTCCAGGCTGACGGCGAGGGTCGCGGGTGCAGTCAACAGCGCCTGCTGTTCCTTGCTCAGCTGGATTCGGCCTTTACCCGAGCTCGGCACCAGGCCCAGGGAGACGGGTTTGCCACCGGCCGCAATGACCCACAGTTCCAGGGCACGCGTCGGCTCTACGGCGGCCAATGTGAGTGGCTCGACTTGCAGGTGATCGCCAAACGCCTGGACCTGCAACGCCGGTTGCTGGTTGGCAGCCACCAACGTGGCGTTGTATTCGGCGCCGATGTCCCGCTGATACAGCACGCCCACCAGCACTGCGACAACTACCGCACAGGCAGCGGCCAGCAGGCGAAAACTCATCCAGAATGGTTTCTTCGCCGGCACGTGCAGCACTTGCGGCTCAATGCGTGCCTTGATGCCTGCCCACACATGATCCGGCACCGGCCGCTCGGGCACGGCGCCAGTCAGGCTGGCGAGGGCATCCTGCCAATGGCCGAGTTCGACGCGCAGCGCGGCATCGTCCAGCAGCAGGTTTTCAAAGCGCCGACGGGCAGTGGCGGGCATCAAACCGATGGCGTAATCGGCAGCGAGGGCGCGGCGCAGGGTGGTGGTTTGGTAGTTCATGATTCAAGGCACCTGCGCAGGCGCTCCATGCCGCGGCGAATCCAGGATTTGACCGAGCCCAGGGGCGCCGCCAAGTGGTCGGCCAGTTCCGAGCACGACAGGCCCTGGAAGTAAGCCACGGTAATCGATTGGCGTTGCATGCCGTCGAGGGTGTCGAGGCAGCGGTTGAGGGCGCGGGCTTCGCGCTCACTGTCGAGCTGTTCGTAGGCGCTGGGGCTGTCGTCGAGCATGGCGTCTTGCTGGCCCTCAGCTAATGGCTGTTCGCGGTGTTTGCGCAATTGGTCGATGGCCAGGTTGCGGGTGATGTTGACCATCCAGGTCATCGGCGCGGCCAAATGGGCCTCGTAGCGCGAAGCGTTGTACCAGATACGCACAAAGGCCTCCTGCAGCACTTCTTCGGCCAGGTCTGCGCGCCCCATGAAACGAAACGCGACACCGTGCAGCCGTGGCGAAACACTGCGGTAAAGGGTCTCGAACGCCTGTCGGTTGCCCAGGGCACATTGGGCCAGCAAGGGCTGCAACGGGTCAGCATCATGAATGGAAATAGGGCTTCTCCAGGCTCTCGTTCGAGGGCGACGGGACTGCGCACGGTAGGCAGAGGGTAGTCCAGCTTGAGCATTCATTCCATCCGACTCCGGGCGGCGCTTGTGGGATATACGCGCGCGGGGAACATTTGGATGCAGATTTTTCTGAACTAATCTGCAGGTGGGAACATTCCTTCGGGACTGTCAGTCAAACGCCTGCTTTTAGCTCCTACATTCAGAGGTTGTCTTGATGAAGATTTCACGCGGTTTTGCCCTGTCCTGCCTGTTGACCGTGGCCGCCAGCCCGGTGTTTGCCGCAGGTTTCAGCCTCGGTGACGTGGCCAATGCCGTCTCCGGTGCCCAGGGCAGCAACAACAAGGCGGCGGCTGCGGCGCCTAGCTCTGAGACCGCCGGCCTGCTGAGCGCCTTGACCTCGCAACTGAACATCACCCCCGAACAAGCCGTGGGCGGTACTGGCGCCATGCTGGGCCTGGCCAAGAACAAACTGAGCGGTACCGACTACTCGCAACTGGGCAAGAGTGTGCCGGGCCTGGATCAACTCTCGGGCAGCAACTCCCTGGGTAGCCTCGGCGCGTTGAGCGGGATGCTCGGCCAGAGCGGCGGCAGCAAGACCAGCGGCCTGGACGGGTTGTTGGGTAACGTGAAGAGCACCAACGACCTGAACACCGCCTTCAGCGCGTTGGGCATGGACAGCGGCATGGTCAGCCAATTTGCCCCGGTGATCCTCAAGTACCTGGGCGGCCAGGGCGCCAGCGAATCGGTGCTGGGCAAGCTGGCCTCGGCCTGGGGTACTGGCAGCTAAAGCGACTCTGCGCGCAGTTGTGCGATGCGCGCATCCTTCTCCATCCAGAGCTGGTTCACCCAGTTCTGGACGGTCTGGCGAAACGCCGGGTCATTCTCGTAATCCCCTTGCCACAACGCCGGGTCCAGCTCACGGGTGCGGATATCAATGATCACCTTGGGCACTGTGCCGCAGATCAAGTCCCAGAACCCCGGGATCTTCTGCTGCGGGTAGACCACCGTCACGTCGAGGACCGCGTCCAATTTCTCACCCATGGCCGCCAGCACAAACGCCACGCCACCCGCCTTGGGCTTGAGTAAGCGGGCAAATGGCGAATCCTGCTGCTTGCGCTTGGCCTCGCTGAACCGTGTGCCCTCCAGATAATTGACCACCGTCACCGGTTGGCGCTTGAACAGCTCGCACGCCTGCTTGGTGATCTTCAAATCCTGGCCCGCCAGTTCCGGGTGTTTGGCCAGAAAGGCCTTGGTGTAGCGCTTCATGAACGGGTAATCCAGCGCCCACCAGGCCAGGCCGAGGAAGGGCACCCAGATCAGCTCTTTTTTCAGGAAGAATTTGAAGAACGGCGTACGCCGGTTGAGCGCCTGGATCAGCGCGGGAATGTCGACCCAGGATTGGTGATTGCTGATCACCAGGTAAGACGTATCGCCGCGCAGTTCGTCGCCGCCACGAATGTCCCATTGGGTGGGGATGCACAGCGCGAAAATCAGTTTGTCGATCTCGGCCCAGGTCTCGGCGATCCACATCACGGCCCAAGAGGCGTAGTCGCGAAAGCGGCCGGGCGCTACCAGCTTGAGCAGGGCAAACACCATCAACGGGCCGAACAGCACCAGGGTGTTGAGCAATAACAGCAGTGTGACAAAACAGCCGGTGAGCAGGCGGCGCATAAGTAACTCTTGGAGTCGGGTGGACGGGCCATGATAAGCAAGCTGAGTCTAGAGGCCAAATCGCAAATTGCTGCACGAATGTGAGCTGGCGCGGAGCGTCCAGAGCTGCATTCCCACGCAGAGCGTGGGAACGATCTAACTAAACAACGCTTTTGCGGTCTAGAATCCGCCTACTTCTTTCCAAGGAAATCACTTCGTGAAACTGCTCCTTGCCTTACTCGCCCTGGCTGCCGTGCCTGTCATGGCCGCCGAACCGACCCTCTACGGTCGCTACGAATACATCCAACTGCCGGAGATCGGCCAAACCTTCAAGGCCAAGATGGACACCGGCGCGCTGACCGCTTCGCTGTCGGCCCGCGATATCGAAACCTTCCAGCGCGATGGCGACGACTGGGTGCGCTTCCGCCTCGGCGGCAAGGACGCCAGCGACAAGGTCTACGAACACAAAGTCTCGCGCATCAGCAAAATCAAAAGCCGCGCCGATGAAGACGAGGACAAGGACGAAGCCACCGTGGCCAAGCGCCCGGTGATCGACCTGGAAATGTGCCTGGGCAACGTCAAGCGCACCGTCGAGGTCAACCTCACTGACCGCAGCAGTTTCAACTACCCGTTGCTGATCGGCGCCAAGGCCCTGCGTGAGTTCGGCGCGGCGGTTAACCCGGCCCGTCGTTACACTGCCGACAAACCGGACTGCTGATCGAGCCTATGCCGCACATCCTGATTGTCGAAGACGAAGCGGCGATAGCCGACACGCTGATCTTTGCCCTGCAAGGCGAGGGGTTCACCACTACCTGGCTGAGCCTTGGCCAGGAGGCGCTGGCGCATCAACGCCAGACGCCTGCCGACCTGATCATCCTCGACATCGGCCTGCCGGACATCACCGGCTTTGAGACGTGCAAGCAACTGCGCCGCTTCAGTGAAGTGCCGGTGATGTTCCTCAGTGCGCGCGACGGCGAGATTGACCGGGTGGTGGGCCTGGAGATCGGCGCCGACGATTATGTGGTCAAGCCGTTCAGCCCACGGGAAGTGGCGGCGCGGGTTCGGGCGATTCTCAAACGCGTCAGCCCAGGTGCCGCGCCGGCCGTGTTTCAGGTCGATCTGGAGCGCATGCAGATCAGTTATCGCGGCCAGGCTTTGAGCCTTACGCGGCATGAATTTCGCCTGCTGCAAAGCTTGCTGGAGCAGCCCGAGCGGGTGTTCAGCCGCGAGCAATTGCTCGACGCGGTGGGCGTGCCGGCCGATGCCGGCTACGAGCGCAATATCGACAGCCATATTAAAAGCCTGCGCAGCAAACTGCGGGGCATTGCGGCGGATGCCGAGCCGATCCAGACCCATCGTGGCCTCGGCTACAGCTACAGCCCGAGCCACAGCTGATGCGCCTGGGGCTGCGGATCTTCCTGGTGTATGCGCTGTTTATCGGCCTCACCGGTTACTTTGTGCTCAACACGGTGATGAAGGAAATCCGCCCCGGCGTGCGCCAGTCCACCGAAGAAACTTTGGTGGACACGGCGAACCTGCTGGCTGAGATCCTGCGCGATGACGTAAAAAATCATACCCTCGGCCAAAGCCACTGGCCTGAGTTGCTCAAGGCCTACGGCAATCGCCAGCCCGGCGCGACCATCTGGGGCCTGCCGAAAAACCAGGTTAACCACCGCATCTACGTGACCGACGCCAACGGCATCGTGCTGCTCGATTCCACGGGCGAAGCGGTGGGGCAGGACTATTCACGGTGGAACGACGTGTACCTCACCTTGCGGGGTGAGTACGGCGCCCGTTCCACCCGCAGCGAGCTGGACGATCCCACTTCGTCGGTGATGCACGTGGGCGCGCCGATCCGCGACAACGGGCAAATCATCGGCGTGGTAACGGTGGCCAAGCCCAACAGCTCGTTGCAGCCTTATGTGGATCGCACCGAGAACCGCTTGCTCTGGTACGGCGCCGGGTTGGTGGTTTTGGGCCTGCTGTTGGGCGCATTGCTGTCGTGGTGGCTGAGTGTGGCGCTGCATCGGCTCACAGCGTATGCGCAGGCGGTGAGCGAAGGGCGCCGGGCCGAGTTGCCGCATTACCGTGGCGGCGAACTCAAACAGCTGTCCACCGCTGTGGAGCACATGCGCACGCAGCTGGAAGGCAAGGCCTACGTGGAGCATTACGTGCACACCCTGACCCACGAATTGAAAAGCCCGCTGGCCGCCATTCGCGGCGCGGCGGAATTGTTGCAGGGCGATATGAGCCGCGAGCAGCAGCAGCGTTTTATCGGCAATATCGACAGCGAAAGTGCGCGCTTGCAGCAGTTGATCGAGCGATTGCTTAACCTTGCCCAGGTGGAGCAGCGCCAGGGTTTGGAAGAACAGACCCGCATGCCGTTGGCGGCCTTGGTCGACGAGGTACTCAAGGCGCAATGTGCACGAATCGAAGGCGCCGGCCTGCAGGTCGAACAGACGATAGCGGCGGATGTGAAGGTGTTCGGTGAGCCTTTCCTGCTGCGCCAGGCGCTGGGCAACCTGCTCGATAACGCCTTGGACTTCACACCGCCCGGCGGCACCTTGCGATTCAGCGCACAGGCGCAGCATAACGACGTGCAGGTCAGCCTGTTCAATCAGGCTGCGCCGATTCCCGACTACGCTTTGCCGCGCTTGAGCGAGCGTTTCTACTCGTTGCCGCGCCCGGTCAGTGGGCGCAAAAGCACCGGCCTGGGCCTCAATTTTGTCGAAGAAGTGATGAAGCTGCACGGCGGCGCATTGCAGATCGGCAATGTGCAAGGCGGCGTGCAGGTGGTGCTGCATCTCCACACAGTCTCCACAGTGCCCACATAAATCTCCCACAGGCGCGGTTCACGCTCTGCCCATCCAAACAGGGAGAGCCCCATGAACCGAAGCCTGCTGTTCAAACTTGGCGCCATTGCGCTGCTGATGCTGCTGTTGCTGATTCCGCTGCTGATGATCAACGGCATCATCAGCGACCGCCAGCAACTGCGCGACGGCGTATTGATGGACATCGCCCGCAGCTCCAGCTACAGCCAGCGCATTACCGGCCCAGTAATGGTAGTGCCCTATCGCAAGACCGTGCGCGAGTGGAAACTCAATGAAAAGCTCAACAAACGCTACGAGGAAACCCGTGAAGAGCGCGGCCGTCTGTATTTTTTGCCGGACCGCTTTGAACTCGACGGCAAGGTGCAAACCGAACTGCGATCGCGTGGCATCTACCAGGCGCGACTGTTCCATGCAGACAACCGCATCAGTGGGCGTTTCGAGTTGCCAGCGCAGTTGGGCATTACAGAAAACTTTGCCGATTACCGTTTTGAGCCTGCGTTTCTGGCGGTGGGTATCAGCGATATTCGTGGCATCGAAAACGCCCTGAAGCTTGAGCTGGGCAGCCAGCGCCTGGCGTTCTCGCCAGGCTCGCAAGTGGACTGGTTGGGCGAGGGCGTGCATGTGACGCTGCCCGCGCAGGACAGCAAACAACCGAGCGTGGTGGACTTCGCTTTTGACCTGCGCCTGCAGGGCACCGAACAGTTGCAAGTGGTGCCGGTGGGCAAGACCAGCCAGGTGTCACTCGCGTCCAACTGGCCGCACCCCAGTTTTATCGGCAACTTCCTGCCGGCGCAGCGAGAGGTCACTGACAAGGGCTTCAGCGCCAATTGGCAGACTTCGTTTTTCTCCACCAACCTCGAACAAGCCCTGCAAACCTGCCTGGACCGCCAGGGCTGTGAAGACTTCACCAACCGCAGCTTTGGCGTGAACTTCATCGACCCGGTGGACCAGTACCTCAAGAGCGACCGCGCGATCAAATACGCGCTGCTGTTTATCGCCCTGACGTTTGCCGGCTTCTTCCTCTTCGAAGTACTGAAGAACCTCGCGGTACACCCGATTCAGTACGCGTTGGTGGGCTTCGCGTTGGCGTTCTTTTACCTGCTGCTGTTGTCGTTGTCCGAGCACCTGGGCTTTGCGTTGGCCTACCTGATCTCGGCGAGTGCCTGTGTATTGTTGATCGGCTTTTATGTGTGCCATGTGCTGCGCAGTGTTGTGCATGGCCTGGGCTTTTCGGCGGGGTTGGCGGCGTTGTATGGCTTGTTGTACGGGCTGCTGAGCGCTGAAGATTACGCGCTGCTGATGGGCTCGCTGCTGCTGTTCGGGCTGCTGGGTACGGTGATGGTGCTGACGCGCAAACTGGATTGGTATGGCGTGGGCAAGCGCAAAGGTCGGGAGGTGGCGCAATGATTGGGTTGCGTGAAGATCAGCAGGTGCGCGCGCAATTGGTCGGAAAAATCAATGCGTTATTTTATGCGGCAAATGGGCTTTGTGTGGCGAGCGGGCTTGCCCCGCGTTGGGCTGCGCAGCAGCCCCAAAACCTGCCACAGGGGCGTTTCTGGTACACCGCGTTTTGCTTGACTGGGGCCGCTTCGCGGCCCAACGCGGGGCAAGCCCGCTCGCCACAAGGGATCGTGTTTCATCCCGTTAGAGCGGTGGCTGAGTCTCCAGCATCGAAGGCCGTTGGCTGACCTCGGCATACCAGTCGGCAAGCTTGGGGTTGCTGGCGCGCCATTGCAGGTCGGGGTGGCGAAAGTCCAGGTAACCCAGGGCGCAGGCCACGCTGATGGCGGCGATGTCGAAGTGGCTGGCCAGTTCGGCAATCGCATCGCTTTCCAGCTCGGCGAGGGTGCGGTGGATCTTGTTGCGCTGCTCCTCCAGCCATTGGTCCCAGTGTTTTTCTGCCGGGCGCATGGCGGTCTCGTAACGCACCAGCACGGCGGCATCCATGATGCCGTCGGCCATCGAGGCGAGGGTGAGGCGGCGCCAGCGGGCCGAGCCGTCACGCGGGATCAGCGGGTTGCCGACGTGCTGGTGGTCGAAGTAATCGAGGATCACCCGGCTGTCGTGCAGCACCGAGCCATCGGCCAGGCGCAGGGCCGGTATCTTGCCCACGGGGTTGTCCTGCACCACCTGTGCGTCGGGGTTGACCGGCGTCGGCATGCAGCCATGCAAGGCCACGCGGTGCTGCTGGCCGGTCTCGATCAGCAGCACGCGGACTTTGCGAACAAAGGGTGAAGCGGGGTTGTGAAACAAGGTCATGCTGGGCGCGGACATGGGCATTCCTCGGAAATGGCAGGGCTAGCCTAGTAGGATTGTGGTTGTTTTTGAAGGCCCTATCGCAGCGGTGCGACGACTCGACAAGCCAGCTCCCACACTTGAC
>NZ_VBVZ01000271.1 GCF_005863185.1 Pseudomonas edaphica | reverse complement strand
CGGCTGATGGGCATGCGCCGCGAAAGCAACCAGCGCATGGCCGATTTTGCCGTGGCCGATGTGTCGCTGTTCTGGTTGCTCAACGCCTTGAACACCTATCAACCCGTGCTGGCCGACCTCAAGGCTCACCCGGCGCGACATCCCGAGCAGGTGTACCAGGCGCTGATCAAACTGGCCGGCGGCCTGCTGACGTTTTCTTTGGAGCACGATATCGACCAGATTCCAGCCTACCGGCATGAGCAACTGGAAACCGTATTCCCTCCGCTGATGCAGACCATTTCCACCTTGCTGGAGGCCAGCCTGCCGTCGCGTGTGGTGGCGCTGGTGCTGGAGGAGGTGGCCGCGAATCGCTGGCAGGTCACGCTCAACGATGCCCGCCTGCGTGAGCGCGACGGTGCCGATTTCTACCTGTCTGTGCGCTGCCGAATGCCGGCCGCGCAGTTGCAAAAACACTTCCCGCGTCTGTGCAAAGTCGGCACGCCGGACGACGTCAACCAATTGGTCAACGCCGCGCTCGACGGTATCCCGCTGCAGCCGCTCAGCCATGTACCGGCGGCGATTCCACTGCGCCTGGAAAACCAGTATTTCACCCTCGACCTTGGGCACCCCAAGGGCCAGGCCATGCTGGCCGAAGGGGTCTGTGCGCTGTACGTCCCCAGCACGCTGGTAGACATCAAACTTGAACTCTTCGCGGTATTGCGCGCATGAACCTGACTGCCTCGAAAAAGAACCCGACCTCGGCGCTGGATATCGACAAACTCTTGCAAAACAGCTATCTGCTGGTGGTCGAACTGCGCCAGGGCGCAGAGGTGCAAGACACCTCCGAGCTGTGGCGTTGCTGCGTGCGGCAGGTCAAGCAGGTGTACCAAGCGTTGCAGGCCGTGGGGGTGAGCAACAAAAGCACAGCGCTGATCTGCCATGCCCAAAGCGCGCTGTTCGATGAAACCGTGCTGAACCGTGCCACGGGGCCGGCCCATGCGCGCTGGGCGAGCAAGCCCCTGCAGGCCCACTTGTTCAACCGTCACCAGGCGGGTGAGTTCCTGTATGAGGACATGCGCCAGGCCCTGCGCCAGCCAATGCCCGATCTGTTGGTACTGACGGTGTTCCAGCGCGTGATGCTCCTGGGTTTTCGCGGGCGCTACCCGGATCTCAACCACCCCGAGCGCCAGCGGCTGATGGACGCCCTGAATGCGCACGTTCCGCCCCTGAAGCTCAACCCGATGCTCACCACCCAGGGCAGCGGCCCACGCAACGAGCGGCTTGGCACCTTGCGCTCGCCTTGGGTTCGCCTGGCCATGGCGGGCGTGCTGCTGGTCGGCGTCTGGTGGGGGCTGGACCAGATGCTCGGTGGCCTGGTCGCCACGCTTGCTCCTGGCCAGGCGTGAGGCTGCGATGACACTCAACTTGATGCGAGGGCTCTGGCTGTGGGCCGGGGTGCTGGTTGTGACGCTGGCACTGATCATTCCGGCCTCGGGCTGGCTGCGAGCGGCAGCGATTTTGACGGTCGTGCTGGCCTGGGTCTGGGCAGAGCGTCGTTTCGCAAAGCGCGGCGCGCAACTGCTGCCGCCGGGTGAGACGCCCCTGCCGGCGGCAACTTATCGCCAGCCCGTGGTGCTGGTGTGTGGCGATGGGCTCACGGGACTGTTCGGTGCCGTTCCCGCCGACCAGTTGGCGCTGCGGGTGACTGCGCAAGGGTGCTATGTGCGGGTGCCTGCGCTGGACCAACTGGGTACGGCAGTGGCGGGCGTGTTGACGCAACGCCCGGACTGGGGTGGGCAACTGAACGTGATGTTTTGCGTCAACCCCGTTGAACATACGGATGAAGGCGAGTTGGCGGGGCGGATACGTGCCTTTCGCCACCAACTCACGCTGGCGCGAAAACGCGGCCTCGCGTTGCCCTTGATGCTGGTCAGTTATGGGCAGACCACCACTGACGAAGACGCCTGGTTCAGTTGCGAGAGCGGCGAGCCCGATCTGTGGGTGCGCAGTGCCGGTGCCTGTGCCAGCTTGAGCGATTGGCAGCGCCAGGCCGTCGACAGCGCCCACGGTACGGAGCGTCTGGCCATGGGCGTACAGGTCGGCAGCCTGGCCGCGTGGCTCAAAGACAAGGTGCTGTCGCACTTTACCGGGCGTGACGGGCGTGTGCCGCTGGTGTGGGCGATGACGCTGGTGCCGGCCGTGCCTCAGCGCGTGCCCGGCAACCTGTGGCAGCAATGGCTGCGCGTCAGGGTCGCCCTCGGCGCGTCCGAACCCTCGGTGGCCGGTGCGAGCCTGCCATTTCCCGATCCTTTGCTCAACCTGCTGCCCCTGCGTATTCGGCGTTCTGCGCGGTTGCGTGCGGGCATCCTGGCGGTGTGGCTGTTCACCCTGGCGGGCGTGGTGGCGTTGGCCAGTTCGGCCTGGCAGAACAACCTGCTGCTGCGTCAGGTCAGTGATGACCTGCGCCGCTACCACGTCATCCCGCTGGCCGAGCGCCGTGACCAGCCGCAATTCCTCCTGCGCGAAAACGCAGTGGCCGTGTTGCGCGAGGATGCTGCGCGACTGGACGACTACTACCGCCAGGGTGAGCCGCTGGCCTTGGGCTTGGGCCTGTATCGCGGCGAACGCCTGCGCCTGCCGTTGCTGGCGACCATCGCCGCCCACCGCCAGCCGCCAGAGGCACCACCGCCAGTAAAGATCCCCGATCCGGTGCGCCTGGACAGTCTTTCGCTGTTCGACCCCGGCCGGGCTGAGCTCAAGTCCGGTTCCACCAAGGTGCTGATCGACGCGCTGGTCAACATCAAGGCCCAGGCCGGTTGGCTGATCGTCATCGCCGGGCATACCGACATCACTGGCACACCTGGCCAGAACCTTGAGCTGTCCCGCGCTCGCGCCGCCTCGGTGCGCGACTGGATGCAGCGCATGGGCGACATTCCCGACAGTTGCTTCGCGGTCCAGGGCTTCGGTGCCCAGCAACCCGTGGCGAGCAACGACACCGACGCCGGGCGCGCCGCCAACCGTCGCGTCGATATTCGTCTGGTACCGGAAGCGGGGGCCTGTGCGCTGCCCGCTGCGGGGCCGGGCAAGACCCCGCCTGTCGCATTCCGCGACATGCAAACCCCCAGAAAAGGAGCTTCAAATGGCAATTCCCGTTTACCTCTGGCTGCAAGATGATGGCGGCGCGGAAATTAAAGGTTCCGTGAACGTGCAGAAACGCGAAGGCAGTATCGAGGTCATCGCGCAGGACCACAGCCTGTACATCCCCACCGACAACAACACCGGCAAGTTGACCGGCACGCGGGTGCACACCCCGTTCCTGTTCAGCAAGGAAATCGATGCGTCCAGCCCTTACCTCTACAAGGCTGTGACCACGGGCCAGACGCTTAAAAGCGCCGAGTTCAAGTGGTACCGCATCGACGACGCCGGCCAGGAAGTCGAGTACTTCATCACCAAGCTGGAAAACGTCAAGGTCGTCAAAGTCGCGCCAAAAATGCACGACATCAAAGACCAGGGCAAAGAGAAGCACAACCACATGGAACAGGTCGAGCTGCGCTACGAGAAGGTCACCTGGACCTACAAGGACGGCAACATCATCCACTCCGACGCCTGGAACGAACGCCAGAGCGCCTGATGCGCGAACACCGGCAGGCGATGTGCGCCTGCCGGTTCGCGGTGTGCAGGGTTGAGCGCCCGTTCGCGGACGCTCAGCCAAACACATCGAGCCTTGATGACACGCCGAGCCCCCAGACCAGAGATGTACGCCCATGGCCCAGAATTCCGCGCTTTTGCTTCGCCGCCTCAATCCGTATTGCGCCCAGGCACTGAGTGCTGCGGCGACCTTGTGCCAAAGCCGTGCCCACGGGCTGATCAGCATCGAGCACTGGTTGCTCAAGCTGCTGGAGCAGGGCGAGGGCGACTTGACCGTGATCGCCCGGCGCTATGAATGGGACATGGACACGCTGTGGCGCGGCCTGCTCGATCATCTCGACAGCCTGCCGCGCAGCGTGCAAAGCAAACCGCAGCTGTGCGATAAGTTGTACCACTTGATTAAATACGCCTGGTTATACGCATCGCTGGACAGCCGCAACGAGAGCATACGTTCGGTCCATCTGCTCGCGGCCTTGCTGGATAATTCCGATCTGCTGGCGTGCGAGTCCGCCTGGCCGTTGCTCAGCGTCAGCGAAACTCAGTTGAAACGCCTCTCCGAGCTGCTCGACCAGCAGTCGATAGAGCGTCCACAACTGCAGCAGCTCTCCACGTTGGAGCTTGCCGATGGCGCGCCGCTCGACAGCGCCTCGCTCCCCGAACTGCAGGAGGCGTTGCAGGGCATCCTCGACCGCTTCACCCAGGATGTGTCCGCGAAGGCCAGGGCAGGACAGATCGACCCGGTGTTCGGGCGCGACGATGAAATCCGCCAGGTCATCGACATCCTCAGCCGCCGGCGCAAGAACAACCCGATCCTGGTAGGCGAGCCTGGCGTGGGCAAGACTGCGCTGGTCGAAGGGCTGGCGCTGCGCATCGCCGAAGGCAACGTGCCCGACAGCCTCAAGTCGGTCAGCCTGCGCACCCTGGACCTGGGTCTGCTGCAGGCCGGCGCCGGGGTCAAGGGAGAGTTCGAGCAGCGCCTGAAAAACGTGATCGACGCCGTGCAGCAATCGCCGCAGCCGGTGCTGCTGTTCATCGACGAGGCCCACTCCCTGATCGGCGCAGGCAATCAGGCCGGCGGTGCCGATGCTGCCAACCTGCTCAAGCCGGCCCTGGCCCGTGGCGAATTGCGCACCATCGCCGCCACCACCTGGAGCGAGTACAAACAGTATTTCGAGCGTGACGCGGCCCTGGAGCGCCGCTTCCAGGTGGTCAAGGTCGATGAGCCGGACGATGCCAACGCCAGCCTCATGTTGCGCGGCCTCAAGGCGCGCTACGCCAGCCACCATGGCGTGCACATCCAGGACGCGGCGGTGCAGGCAGCGGTCAGCCTGTCGCGGCGCTACGTTACCGGGCGCCAACTGCCGGACAAAGCCGTCGACCTGCTCGACACCGCCAGTGCCAGGGTGCGCATGGGCCTGGACTGCGAGCCGCAACCCCTGGTGCGCCTCAAAGCCCAGCAGGCTGCCCTGGAACTGGAACACCTGGCCCTGGAAGAAGACCGCAAACTCAATGGCGCCGATGCCGAGGAACGCCTGGAGGCGATTGCCGGCCAGTACGCCGACCTGCAGCGTCGGCAAGCGGCCATGGAGGAGCAATACCGCCACGAACTCGACCTCACCCGCCAGTTGCTTGCGGCACGCCTGACCGAACCGTCGAGCCGGGACGCTTGCCTGCACCTGCAACAACAATTGCGCGAAGTTCAGGGCAACCAACCGCTGTTGTCGCTGGATGTGGATGTGCGCAGCGTGGCTGAAGTGATCGCCGACTGGACCGGCGTGCCCCTGGGCAGCTTGCTCAAGGACGAACAGGCCAACCTGTTGGAACTGGAACGCCAACTGGGCGAGCAGGTGATCGGCCAGGACCATGCCCTGAGCACCCTGGCCCAGCGCCTGCGTGCGGCCAGGACCGGCCTGACTGACGACAAGGCGCCGCTGGGCGTGTTCCTGCTGGTGGGCACCAGCGGCGTCGGCAAAACCGAAACCGCCCTGGCCCTGGCGGACAAATTGTTCGGCGGTGAACGATCCCTGATCACCATCAACCTGTCGGAATACCAGGAAGCCCACACCGTCAGCCAACTCAAAGGCTCGCCACCCGGCTACGTGGGTTACGGCCAGGGCGGCGTGCTCACCGAAGCCGTGCGCCAACGCCCCTACAGCGTGGTGCTGCTCGATGAAGTGGAAAAAGCCCACCGCGACGTGATCAACCTGTTCTACCAAGTGTTCGACCGTGGCTTCATGCGCGATGGCGAAGGGCGCGAAATCGACTTTCGCAACACCGTCATCCTCATGACCTCCAACCTGGGCAGCGACGAACTGCAAGCCTGCCTGCAAGAGTTCCCCGGTGCGCCGGACAGCACCCTGCAAGAACTGCTGCGCCCGATCCTGCGCGAGCATTTCCAGCCGGCCTTGCTCGCCCGCTTCCAAACCCTCATCTACCGCCCGTTGCTGGCCGATGCCCTGCAACGCATCGTCGCCATCAAGCTGGGCCAGGTTGCCAAGCGCTTGCAGCGCCATTACGGCGTGCACTGCCGCATCGACCTGGCACTCAACCAGGCACTGGTTGCCGCGTGCCTGCTGCCCGACACCGGTGCACGCAACATCGACAGCCTGCTCAATCAACAGATCCTGCCGGTACTCAGCCAACAACTGCTGCGACGCCAGGCCGCCCACGAAAAAACCACCGAAGTGACCCTGGGCTACAGCGAGGAGGAGGGCATCGTCCTGCACTTCACCGACGGCCAAGACCATGACACGCCGGTCGCCCTGGAGGCCTGAACATGCTCAATGAACTGCGCACCTTCTTCGACCACAGCCGCCACAAACTCGCGGTCTACGGGCTGGATTCGGTGTTGGACGTACTGGCCTTCGAAGGCCACGAAGGCCTGAGCCAGCCGTTCAACTACCGCGTGGAATTCACCTGCATCGACGGCGACATCGGTGCCGACAGCGTGCTGGGCAAAGACGCCAACTTCAGCCTGCACGGCCCCGGCCTAAACCCAGGCATGGCCGCACTCAAGGCGGTAGGCATTGAAGTACCGCCGGTCAAGCCACTGCGCACCTTGCACGGCGTGGTCACCGGGTTCAAACGCCTGTCCGGCTCCCTCGACGAAGCCCGCTACGAAATCACCCTCGAACCGCGCCTGGCCTTGCTGGCTCGCGGCAAACAATTTCGTATCTACCAACACCAGTCAGTGCCGCAGATCGTCGAAAGCATCCTGCGCAGCCGCCATGATTTCGAAGGTCAGGACTTCCTCTTCAACCTGGTACGCGAATACCCCAAGCGCGAACAGGTCATGCAGTACGACGAAAGCGACCTGGCCTTCATCTCGCGCCTGTTGGCCGAGGTGGGCATCTGGTACCGCTTCACCCGCGACGAACGCCTGAACATCGACGTGGTGGAATTCCACGACGACCAACGCCACTATCAGTTCGACGTGCAACTGCCATACCGCCCGCAATCCGGCCTGAACAGCAGTGGCCAGGACGGCGTATGGCGCCTGCAATCGAACCACAAGGTGGTGGAGAAACACGTCAACATCCGCGCCTACCACCACCGTGTCGCCAACGCCCACCTCGACGGTGATGTCGGCCAAAGTCGTGGCGCCAAAGGCACCTACGGCGAGGCCTACCACTACGCCGAGCCCTACAACGTCATCGGCGACCGCTACGACCAGGACGAAGACCTGCAAAGCGAAAGCGGCTACTTCTACGCGCGCCTGCGCCACGAACGCTACCTCAACGGCCAGACCCAACTCAGTGGCAGCAGCAGCAGCCCCAGCCTGACCCCCGGTCAAGTCCTGAAAATCTCCGGCGGCGCCCCTAACGCCTTCACCCCCGGCGCGGTTATCACCCAAGTCACCACCCACGCCGCCCGCGACCGCAGTTTTGAAGCCAGCTTCCAGGCCATCCCGTATTCAGAAACCGTGTGCTTTCGCCCTGCATCGCTGCCCAAACCCCAAATCGCCGGCACCGTCCCGGCCCGCGTCACCAGCCCCAAGGAACACGACCCCTACGGCCACATCGACCTCGAAGGCCGCTACAAAGTCCACTTCCTGTTCGACCGCGACACCTGGAAACCCGGCCAGGAAAGCCTCTGGCTACGCCTGGCCCGCCCCTACGCCGGCGACACCCACGGCCTGCACCTGCCACTGCTGGCCGGCACCGAAGTGGCCATCGCTTTTGAGCAAGGCGACCCCGACCGGCCTTATATCGCCCACGCGTTGCACGACAGCCAACACGTCGATCACGTGACGTTGGGTAAACGCGACTACACGCGCAACGTGCTGCGCACGCCAGCCAACAATAAGCTGCGCATGGAAGACTTGCGCGGGCAGGAGCACGTCAAGCTCAGTACGGAGCACAGTGGCAAGAGCCAACTCAACCTCGGGCACCTAGTCGATGCTCAGAAGCAAAAACGCGGCGAAGGTTTTGAACTGCGCACCGATGGGTGGGGCGCGAT
>NZ_VBVZ01000270.1 GCF_005863185.1 Pseudomonas edaphica | reverse complement strand
TACTTTGTTCTGCGAATGCGTGAGCAGCAGCACGACCTATGCCGCTTGAGGCGCCGGTGATTACCACCGTTTTGCCGTGTAACTGGCCATTGTTTTTTCCCATTACAGGCGCGCGTGCATGCATATCCTCGGGCACATGAACAGGTATCGGATGGAGTTTCAAACGGGCACCGTCGGCCAGTACGAGGGTAAGGTTTTCAATCGTGCCAGCGACACGGTCGGGGAATACCGGGTCGCCTAAGGCGTCGAGCTCGTCGTAAATAAATGTCTGGCCCTCCAGCCACCCGACAGCCGTCAAGAGTTCAGGACCCAGGTAATATTTTCCATCCAGGAAAAAACCGCAAAAGCTCCTTGTTCGCTCTAGGCTCTCCACTGCGTATCGTTCGCCAGGACTCATTCCGGTTGCTGAATCAATCATCATGACATCCTCCTATCTCTGGTCTTGCGATAGAGAAGGGCTAGCAAATGATCGTTCAATCCAATTGACTGAATGGTGCGTTCAGTGCTGATGGGCCGTTACAGTCGGATCGGTGATCTGAATAACGGAGCCCTGTTGCCATGCGTCCGCACCCGGTGCGATGGGTGGCGCAACTATATCGATGCGTGTCTTCTTCTTTTCGGTGCTGTCGATACCCATCCGCTTATCTCGCTCGGCGACCATCCCAGGGTCGGCCTGGCCATCGGTGGTAAACCCCATCATCAGTTGCGGCGCACCCAGCGGCAGGCGTTTGTTGAGATCGGTATGCCAGGTATGCCAAGTCTTACCGTAGGTATGCACCAGTTTTTCCATCAACGCGTGCTCCGCCACTTCGGGGATTCCCGGCGCGACCAGTTGTCCTGATTTCACTTCGTGCACGTGGCTGTGCCACAGCGCCTTTTCAGGGGTAGGCAGTGTGGTGAATAACTGCTCGCTGATGATGTATTCCACGCCCATCAACTTTGCATCCTTGCGATTGCCGTCGTAGATCACGCATTGAATCACCTCTTCATTGAGAATCGCGCAGTAGTGATGCGCTTCCATCTGTACCTCAGGATGGCCGTTATAAAAGTGAAAACCGTCCAGATAGGCGTTCAATGCATCAACAGGCGGACGAGATTGGAGCAAGGCTGCACCGGCTTCCAGGGTTCGGGTAGATGGAGCAGTGGGTTTACCGGGTGCCCCCACGTTCGAGGGAGAATCATTGCCAGCGCAGGCGCTTAACAGGGTAAAGGTTGC
Source organism: Pseudomonas edaphica (assembly GCF_005863185.1). GTDB lineage: Bacteria > Pseudomonadota > Gammaproteobacteria > Pseudomonadales > Pseudomonadaceae > Aquipseudomonas > Aquipseudomonas edaphica. Next base: position 6,869 of record NZ_VBVZ01000270.1, on the reverse strand, counting down.
CGCCAAGGAGCATGACTTGGCCATTCTGGCTGTCTTAGTAATCATTGCCGTAGGTTCCATCCTCTTGCCTTCTCTCAAGCTGAATTCGTGAACGTCAGGTCAACTCTGTAGACGTTGGAAATCCTGACACCGTGCACGTTCAAAACACTTTCACTTGAACGTTGATTGATCTGAAAGGTCGTTTTTTGGAACGGATGATAGCGCAATCGCTCGCGCGCAGGAGCAATTATCATGTTAGTCGCCACTTCTATCGTGGAGTACCTCAAACGCAATCGACTGGTCATTGCGACGGCCGAGTCTTGTACCGCGGGAAAAATTATCACATTGCTTTCCGAGGTCGACGGAGGGGGGGCATGTATTGAGAGTGGTTATGTTGTCTACTCGCCAGAAGCGAAGCAGCGACTACTAAAAGTACGCGCGTACACCATAAATACTTTTAATCTCACGAGTCGTGAGGTTGCTCGGGAGATGGTTCTCGGGGCGCTGGACGATAGCTCGGCAAATGTAGCCATCGCGACCACAGGCATACTCGGTCCTGATGTGGTCGATGGAATACCTCCTGGAACTGTGTGTTTTGCCTGGGCCTATCGAGTAGGGCGAGGTCTGAGCGTGTTCAGTCGAAAGGAACGCTTCATGGGATCGCGCGAGGAGGTCCAATTGGCGGCATCCCTCCATGCCCTGAAATCATTGCCGCATTTTCACCAGCTAGCCATGGCGGGAGAGGGCGCTTAGCGATCTCTGACCCACAGCCTGCGAAAAACACGTTGATCGCCCGTTACTGGCCCCTCATCAGGAAATGGTAGCCGTTCGATATTTCTCAATTGTGCCGGGGTGGGCGCCTCGCGGCAGATATCCGCATGCTGGCCTGGCGGATAGGCGCCTACTACGAGGAAGTCTTTACTGGCGCTCAGACTGCAATGTCCGGTGCCTGCCGGCAACAGCAACACATCGCCTGTACTCACGTTCAGAACCTGCCCGTGCTCGCCACCTAGCATCAGCTGAGCATGGCCGCTTGCGACACCCAGCACTTCGTGCCCCTGTGTATGGTAATGATGATAGTTGTAGATGCGATCACGCCACTGAGGTGGCCAACCTTGGCTGGCGAACATTGCTTCAAAGAGTGCCGCAGGGTCGTCGAAGGGCTTGGACAGTGCCTCTGAATAAAAAAGTACGGGCAGGTCTGGGTTATTGGGCACCATATCACCGCGCTTAAACATAAGCGGTATTGGCGCAGTTGTACCATTCTCAAAGCCGTTCATATGGGATGCGCCATTTGAAATCCGGTTATTGAGCTGACTGCCACGTCCACTGCCCGCCGTCTTTCTCACAATCGATTTTGGCTTGCTTAAGGTCCTGTGCGGCGTAGTGATAGGTCACCACCCCAGCGTTGCTGGGAAGCATCGCGCCCGCGTGGCCAGGAACTTTGGCGGTTGCATGAGGATTCGCAAGTGCCTCCTGTGTGAGTGTTGCCTTGCAACTGGCCGTATAGTCGCCGGCGCATTGAGCGATCTTGGTTTTTTTTGTGTTCATCATGTCCTTGTTTTCGTTGCTGCACGACCAATCGATAGCGTCGGAAGGCACGCCTTCGTACGTGTAGCAGGTGTGCTGTTCAACCACGGGTACTTGATCGCTCTGAGAGTGCGTGTAGACATCACACGCCGCAGCCAAGGCGTTTGAAAAGGTAAAGCACAACATCAAAAACATGGGTAGACGCAGGTTCATAATTGTCATCTCCACGCAGCGTTCACACTTTCGGATTCAATTGAATCGACTCATCTAGGAGCAAATTCTTTTCTCTTCACAAGTGGGAGGGTGCAACGGTAGATAAAGTTTTAACGCTCTGCATATCCCTCGACGAGTGGCGTGCAGCGCTATCCACCAATGCTGAAGAGGGGGGCTTTGGGGTGATTGTGTTTGAACATTCAGGTCGGCGACGCTCTCACATAGAAATAGGCGAAAAGACAAACCCTGCTCCAAACAGGATGAGCATTATGAGCTACTTACCCCAACGACCCGAGCTCAAAGCTTGGTACAAGTCGTTGAACGACTACGAGTACCGCGCCAATTCTCCGGATGCTTACCACAGTGCTCTGCTGGACGGTGCCAAAGCGCTCTTAAGCGGCGGTGTCATTGATTGGGACCAATGTGAGGAACTCAAAAAGCTGGCTGATTCGGCGCATGCCCAGGCCGTGCTGGAAGCCAAAGCCCATCTGAAGCGTGACCCCTCGGCGTAACAGCAGCGGCAGGCGCAATTTCCAACTTCTCCGCCATCACGACTAAGTTATGGGTCGACGTCCAACAGCAGCTCCCCATTGGGAAGTTTTTCAGTGTGGTGCACGACCCCACGGTAGGAGCCGCCCTCCCATTCGAAGGTAAGTGTGTGGGCGTGTTGTAGCTCGCTAGGCCACGGCAGTGCGAGTTGCAGCTGTAATCCAGACGCTTTGCGCATTATGCGTGCTCTACACTCGCTTGCGAGGGGATTCACTCCGAACAGCGTGTCCACTAGGTATTCAATTTTGATTGAATGCATCGTCGCTTCAGTAGAGTCCGGCATATGAATTCCTGTTTATTACCCCACAGATGAACGCCTGGAAGACTGTCTCGATATGACCATTTCTTCCAGTATTTCCCGTATGAGCCTATTGATTCCTGATTCCCCGTGATAGTGGGCGCGATTGATATTGGCGATGGTGAACTGATCAGCATCGTGCGCCGTCACGGTCACCGAAAGGCTGCCGTCGGGATTGAATGCACAGTGAACTGCGCAGTTAGGAAGGCGAGCGGAAAGGGCTGCTTCAACCTCCACTTTGGTTAGCGTGTCCATCAGTTCTCCGGATTAAAAGCCTAAACACGACAAGGCTAGTTCAGAATGCCGCGGCGTAAATACTGGCAGGATAATGGCGCTCCGAAACGTTCCTTTAGATGGAGCTGCTCTCGCTACGATAGATTCTTTAAACCTTCCTTATCAGGGCGGTGTCGATTGCTGGGCACACGTCGCGAGGTAAGGGAGAGAAAATGATAGGGATCGTGATACCTGCTCATAACGAAGAACGCTATATCAGCCAATGCCTTGAGTCCGTACTCCTCGCGGTTGAACACCCGTCGCTAAAAGATCAGTTAGTCGAGATACTTGTCGTCTTGGACGACTGCTCAGATAGCACGGAGGCAATGGTCGCGGCGATGGGCATACAGTCGATTGGTGTCTCCTTTCAAAACGTGGGTAAGACGAGAGCTGTAGGTGCTGAGCAGTTACTGAAAGCTGGTGCACGGTGGCTTGCTTTCACGGATGCCGATACCGTTGTACCGCCCGATTGGCTAGCGCGTCAGATTGAGTTTGACGCTGACGCGGTGTGTGGAACAGTTGAGGTCGACAGCTGGAGAGAATACGGCGAGGCGGTTCGCACTCAATACCTGGCGTTGTACCAGTTCATCGAGAACCATCGCCATATCCATGGGGCCAATCTCGGCCTGAGTGCCGAGGCTTATCAGAACGCTGGTGGGTTCAAGCATTTGATGGCACACGAGGATGTTCAACTGGTTGCAGACCTTGAGAGGATAGGAGCACGTATTGTCTGGACAGCCACTAATCCTGTGGTCACCAGTGCACGCCGGGACTACAAGTGCCGGGGTGGATTTGGAGATTATCTGGCTTCCCTTATGCCTCCCAATACCGACATAGGTGTCGAGCCGTCCATGAGTTCAGACTCTGGCCTCGGGGTTGGGTGACCTGGTGGATCTGATTGATTGGGTGCAATGGCCCGCCATGGTAGTGACTGTCATATCAGCTTGGTTTATCGGTTCTCAACAACCGCGCCGGCGCATGATTGCCTTTTGGGGGTTTATCCTCAGCAATGCGCTATGGGTTATCTGGGGATGGCACACAAATGCGTTCGGATTGATTGCACTCGAGTGCATTTTGCTTGGCATGAATGCTCGTGGGTTCAGGAAAAATCAGCACAGTAGCCAGGCCTCCGAATAAATCGCTCCTACTGATTCTGAAAGTTCTTTTTAAACCCACGTAGGTTCATCGAGCAAAGACAGATCTGCAGCACGATCAGTGCGTAGGCCTCCGCATAAGCCCCCCAAATGACCTGAAGGTGTTCGTGGTCGACAATCATCCCGACCGTTTAAAGCTCGCCGCTCAGATGGGTGCTACGCCCATCAACTCGCTTGAGAAAGAGGCGGTGGACCAAATATTAAATCTGACTCACGGCAAAGGCACCGATCGAGGCTGTGAGTGTGTTGGTTATCAATGCTGCGACCGCCACGGTCATGAAGCCAATCACCTCACTATGAATAACCTTGTTGCCTCGATAAAAGCGACGGGGGGTATCGGAGTCGTTGGTGTGTTTGTACCGCAGGATCCCGGCGCTAAAAATGAACTAGCCAAAGAAGGCAAGATGGCCTTCGATTTCGGCGCTTTCTGGTTCAAGGGGCAGCAGATTCGTAAGCGAACGGCGAACACACCTTGCGTAAATTGGGCTGGCGTCCACTGATGCGGGAGTAGCTGCTCAGTATCCGTCCGGTAAACTCATCTATCCCGCCCTGCAAAGCTATCGTATCTGGCCGGCTTTCTAGCTTGTCGGCAAAACAAAAAGTAGCTTGTCTTCTCGCCGCCCCTGCGCAGAACGCTAAACTAAGTCAGATTTAACCCGCCGTCTGACAGGAGTATCTCACCGGTTAAGTAGTCCGAATCAACCAGCATTACAACAGCGTTGGCAATGTCGTCTGGGCTAGCGGCCCTGCGCATAGGGGCGCGAGTTCGCCACAACTCCTGGGCGTGTGTCCACTCTGCGGTTAGAGGCGTGTCGACCAAGCCAGGCGCCACAGCATTTACGCGAATATCCGGCCCAAGTGAAACCGCGAGCAAGCGGGTCATGTGATTGAGCGCAGCTTTGCTCACCGCGTAGGGAATGGATGCGCCCTTAGGACGGACACCCGCATGCGAACTGATGTTTACGACGCAGCCTGCTCGACGGTAACGGGCGGCATCGCGCAATGCCGATTCGGCCAATGCGACGAGGTGAAACGGCGCCACTACATTGATTTCGTTAAGTTCGTTCCACACCGCCGAAGTGACCGAGGCCAGATCACTGTGCGGAATAACTCTGCTGATACCGGCGTTATTGACCAATACGTCCAGCTGACCCCACGCGGCGATTGATTCGTTAACAAGCCTGACCCTGTCAGCTTCAAAAGCCAGATCGGCTTGCACGTAGATAGCCTGTTTCATTTCGGCAGCCATAGCGCGACCCGTATCCGCAGAGTTTCGCGAATGGAGTACCATCGCATAGCCTAGCCGGCTCAGTGTACGTGCAATGGCTGCGCCGATACCGGAGGTGGATCCTGTAACCAAGGCGACGCGCAATACGTTATCGATTGGCGGACTGGGTTTCATATGAAAACCTTGAGTGGGTTGCTAGAGAATCACCACCGTAGCACCGTGGGTCGTCGTAGTGGGAATCGTGATTAAGCCGGCTGCCACTTATGTGGAAGGAGCTGTTCGATTTCACTTGCCCGATGTGTCGGCATGCGCGTGAGCACATCTTTCAGATAGGCGTACGGATCATGACCATTCAGCCGCGTAGACTGGATCAAGCTCATAATCGCCGCAGCCCGTTTTCCACTGCGTAGCGAGCCGGCGAAGAGCCAGTTCTTGCGTCCAAGAGCCCATGGCCGGATCTGGTTTTCCGCCCAACTATTATCAATGGGGACAGCCCCGTCATCGAGGTGGCGCGACAGCGCAACCCAGCGTTTGAGGCTGTAATCCAGAGCTTTGGCCGTGGCCGAACCCTCGGGCACAAGTTCACGCTGAGCCAGCATCCACTCATGCAGCTTTTCAGCGATGGGCACGGCTGTTTCCTGGCGAAATCGCCAGCGATCTTCGTCGCTCATTTCCTTGGCGTTTCGCTCGACTTCGTACAGCCAGCCAATCGAGTGAAGCGCCTGCTCTGCCAACTGGCTTTTATTGGCTACATGCAGGTCGAAGAACTTACGGCGCGCGCGAGCCATGCAGCCGATTTCGGTGATGCCCAGCTCGAAACTGGCCTTGTAGCCTGCGAAGTCGTCACAGACCAGCTTGCCGTTCCACGTGCCCAGGAAGTTACGCGCATGTTCGCCGGCACGGCTGGGGCTGAAGTCGTAGACCACGGCCTTGAGTGCCGAAAATGGCGTAGAGCTATAGGCCCAGACGTAAGCGCGGTGGGTTTTCTTCTCACCAGGCGCCAGCATTTGTACCGGCGTTTCATCGGCGTGAACCACGCGCTGGGCCAGCACTGCTTCGCGCAGCGCATCGACCAGCGGCTGAAGCTGCACGCCGGTTTGGCCCACCCACTGCGCCAGTGTCGAGTGGGGAATAGCCAGGCCGGCACGGCCGAAGATCTTTTCCTGTCGATACAGCGGCAGGTGGTCGGCGAACTTGGCCACCATCACGTGCGCCAGCAGGCCGGCAGTGGGGATGCCCTTGTCGATCACCTGCGCCGGCACCGGGGCCTGGATCAAAGTTTCGCACTGCCGACACGCCCATTTCCCTCGAATGTGCTGTTCGACGGTAAACACACCCGGCGTGTAGTCCAGCTTCTCGCTGACGTCTTCACCGATGCGCTGAAGCTGGCAGCCGCACGCGCACTGGATGTTGTCCGGCTCGTGATGGATCACAGTGCGTGGGAACTGCGGCGGCAGCGGCGCACGCTTGGGTTGCTGGCGTGGTTCTGTCTGTACGGGCGCTGGATGAAGGGCTTTTAACTCGGCCTCGATGGCTTCAAGATCGGTATTGAGCAGGTCATCAAACAAGCTGCCTTGCGCCGGGCTAATCTGCTCGCTGCGCTTGGCGAACTTGTGACGTTTAAGGATGGCGATCTCGTGAGTGA